>NZ_JALGRS010000003.1:0-155870 GCF_022815565.1 Rathayibacter sp. VKM Ac-2926
ATAAATTTGGCATTGAACATAGTGCACGCTGTTGAGTTCTCAAGAATCGGACACATCCCGCCTCCACACCAGAAGAGGTGCTTCACAACGGAAGTGATCGAAGATGTTGCCTTAGTCGGAAGACTTCGCTAAGCTGGAGAAGTTGTTCTCTCAGCCGCCGTGGCAACTTGACTAACTTAGCACATCCGCAGGCCGTGTCAAATCCGGCTTCTTCGCGATGTCGTTGCGCTCGTAGGCGCTCCGACGTTGCTCGGTTCCGGACCTGAGTCCGTCGCCGGGCGGCGAAGTTGCTGGACCCGAGGGATCCTGCGAAGGCTTTACATCCGTGCGGCAGACGTGACCCGAAGGACTGTCTTGCCGAGTGGATGGTGCCGAATGAGGCCGGGACGTCGAACCGTGCTCCCTGAGGAGCCCTGTTCTTCCGTTTCCCTGCGGCCTGTGTGGCGACTTGGAATAAGTTACGGCCCGATCCCGGCACTGTCAAACCGGGCCCCCGAAACCGCTCATCCCGGGCGTGTCGCGCTGGGGGTCCTCCCCAGGGCGCGGATGCCGGAGCTCTCCACCGATCGCCCGGTCGGGCCTCTTCTGCCCCGGCACTGCTGGCCACAATGGGCGCATGTCTCTCCCCGACCAGCCCCGTCCCCTGCTCGCCTCCCTCGAGGAGGCGGTCGCCGCGATCCACACGGCGGCGTCGGACCGGCGTCTCCTCCTGGTGGGAGTGACCGGATCGCCGGGCGCCGGCAAGTCCACGGTCGCCGAGCGGCTGCGTGCTCGCCTTCCCGGCGCGCTCGTCCTCCCGCTCGACGGGTACCACCTGCCCCAGCAGCGTCTGCGCGAACTCGGCCGGCGTGAGCGGATGGGTGCGCCGGACACCTTCGATGTCGTCGGATTCCTCGGGGCCTTGCGGAGTCTCCGGACCGCGCAGCCGGGCGACACCGTGCGGGTCGCCTCCTTCGATCGCACGATCGAGGAGCCGGTGCCGGACTCCCTCGCCCTCCTCGTGGGCGAGCGGACCGTCGTCCTGGTCGAGGGCAACTACCTGCTGCTCGAGGACGACGGCTGGGGTGAGGTCGCCGGCCTCCTCGATCTGACGCTGCACCTGCGGGTCGAGCCGGCCCTCCGCCGACGGCGACTGGTCGCGCGGCACCTCCGCTTCGGCAAGACCCTGGAGGAGGCGATCGCCTGGGCCGACGGGCCCGACGAGCGGAACGCGGAGCGGATCGAGGCGGCGGGAGCGCGGGCCGACGCGATCCTCGAGGAGTCCGCTCCCCGCGCCGTGCGGATCCTTCACCTCTCGGACACGCACCTGCTCGCCGACCCCGCTGCCCGGTACAACCGCATCGTCGATCCGCGCGCCGCACTCGACGCGGTGCTCGCCGCCCACTCCGCCGTCGCCGACCTCGACGCCGTCGTGGTGTCCGGCGACCTGAGCGATGACGGCGATGCCGAGTCCTACCGGGTTCTGCGCGCGAGGCTCGAGGAGTGGTGCGCCGAGCGGGATGCCGCGCTCGTGCTCGCCCTCGGCAATCACGACGACCGCGAGGGCTTCGGCTCCGACGGGGCCTGGAACACAGAGGTCGTCGTGCGCGGGGTGCGGATCCTCGTGCTCGACTCCTCCGTTCCGGGCGGAGCGTCCTGGGGACTCCTCGCCGAGCCGACGCTGGCGTGGCTGCGGAATCGAGTGGCCGAGGACCCGGAGACGCCGACGGTCGTGGTGCTGCACCACCCGCCGATCGAGCCGGTCACCCCGCTGCACCGGCGGATGGGACTCGCGAATCCGCACGACTTCTGGGAGGCGGTCGAGGGTTCGACGCTCCTGGCGGTGCTCGCCGGGCACTGGCACCACGCCTTCGTCGACACGACCCACCCGGCTCCGGTGGTGGTCGCTCCCGGTTCCGCGAATCGGACCGACGTCCTCGCCGGGCCGCAGCACGAGCGGTCGATCGCCGCCTCGGGAGCCGCGATCGTGGAGATCCTGCCGAACGGGGTGCGCGTGACGAGCACCGAGATCGATGCTCCGCACCGGGGCAGCGAGCTCTTCGACGTCAGCGGGGAGGTGCTCGCCGACTGGCAGCGACGCCTCGGTTTCCCGGGATGACGCGGCCGCGCTCGAAGGGATGACTCCCTCGGACGGGGAAGCGGACGGCGCGGGGCCGCATGCGACAGCCCGCGCCGCCCGCTGCTCGGGGGCGCTCGGTCCGGGGGACCGGGCGGAGGTGCGCGGCACCGGGATCAGCCGGTACCGCGCACCAGGGGTCAGGCGTGGATGCCGACCTCTTCCGGCGAGACGTCCGCACCGGGGGCGGAGGGCTCGAGGGCCTCGGCGACGCGCTGCGACAGCGAGCTGTCCACGTTCGCCCAGTACTGGAGCACGCGCCGGCGCAGCTCCGGGCGGGTCACCTTGGAGACGTGGCCGGCGATGTTCGCGACAAGGCGCGCCTTGGCGTCGTCGTCGAGGACGTCGCGGTAGAGCGTGCCGGCCTGGCCGAAGTCGTCGTCCTCGGGGTGCAGGGTCGCCGCGGCCCGCGTGAGAGCACCGTCGGTCTCCCAGCCGGGGCCCTCCGCCGCGCGGGCGGGGTCGGCGTGCGCGCCGCCCATCGTGTTCGGCGCGTAGACGGGCACCTCGGAGCGCTGGAAGTCGAAGCGCATAGCGCCGTCCTTCGAGTACGAGTGCACCGGCGACTTCGCGGCGTTGACCGGCAGCTGCGCGTGGTTGGTGCCCACGCGGTAGCGGTGCGCGTCGGCGTAGCTGAAGATGCGCGCGAGCAGCATCTTGTCGGGGCTGGCCTCGATCCCGGGCACGAAGTTCGAGGGGGCGAAGGTCGCCTGCTCGATCTGCGCGAAGTAGTTCTCCGGGTTGCGGTCGAGGGTCATCGTGCCGACCTCGATCAGCGGGTAGTCCGCGTGCGGCCAGACCTTGGTGAGGTCGAACGGGTTGAACCGGTAGGACTCGGCGTCGGCGTACGGCATGACCTGGACGGAGAGGGTCCACGAGGGGTGGTCGCCGCGGTCGATCGCAGCGGACAGGTCGCGGATGTGGAAGTCCGCGTCCTCGCCGGCGATCTGGTCGGCCTGCTCCTGGCTGAGGATCTCGATGCCCTGGTTCGTCTTGAAGTGGTACTTCACCCAGAAGCGCTCGCCGGCGGCGTTGACCCACTGGTAGGTGTGCGAGCCGAAGCCGTCCATGTGCCGCCACGAGCTCGGCAGGCCACGGTCGCCCATCAGCCAGGTGACCTGGTGCGCCGACTCGGGCGAGAGGGTCCAGAAGTCCCACTGCATGTCGTGGTCGCGCAGGTGGGTGCCGGGCAGGCGCTTCTGCGAGCGGATGAAGTCGGGGAACTTGATGCCGTCGCGGAGGAAGAACACCGGGGTGTTGTTGCCGACGAGGTCGTAGTTGCCCTCGCTCGTGTAGAACTTCAGCGCGAAGCCGCGCGGGTCGCGCCAGGTGTCGGGCGAGCCCTGCTCGCCGGCGACGGTGGAGAAGCGGGCGAGCATCTCGGTCTCGACGCCGGGCTGGAACAGCGCGGCGCGGGTGTACGCGCTGACGTCGCCGGTGGTGACGAAGCGGCCGAAGGCGCCGCCGCCCTTGGCGTGGACGACGCGCTCCGGGATGCGCTCGCGGTTGAACTGCGCGAGCTTCTCGAGGAGGTAGTGGTCGTGGAGCGCGATGGGGCCGTCGGCTCCGACGCTGAGCGAGTGCTCGTCGCTGGCGACGGGGGCTCCGGCATCGGTCGTCGTGAATCGTTCCTCGGTCATGAGTCCTCCTGTCGGCGGAGCGCTGTCTCGCCCTCCGCGGCGGTGATGGCGGGCGCCGGCCGGGTCTCGGCCTGCGCGAGGCAGTCGGGGCAGGTGCCCCAGAACGTGATGTCGGCCGTGTCGATGGCGAAGCCGCTCGACGACGACGGGTGCAGGCAGGGCGCCTGACCGACGACGCAGTCGACGTCGGCGACGGCGCCGCAGCTGCGGCAGACGACGTGGTGGTGGTTGTCGCCGACCCGGAGCTCGAAGCGGCGGGCGTGGCCCTCCGGCTCGATGCGGCGGGTGAGGCCGGCCTCGGTGAAGGCGGCGAGGACCCCGTACACGGCCTGGGCCGAGGCGTCGGGCAGATCGACGCGCACCCGCGCGAGGATCTGATCGACGTCGGAGTGCGGATGCCCCTCGAGCGCCTGCAGGACGGCCCGCCGGGTCGCGGTGGCCTTGAGCCCGGAGGCTCTCAGCCGGTCGTCCGTCATCGTCATGAGGACAAGGCTACCGAGTTGTGTTGAATAGTTCAAAACAACGGCGCGTCGCGGTGGGTGCGCTGGCGCCGCGTGCGCGTGCTGGCGGGGCGGGTCTCGATACGCCGCTGCGCGGCTACTCGACCAGCATGTTCGCCGCGGATGGAGCGGCGCGCTCAGCCCTGTTCATGCGCGCGGATCAGCCCGCGCAGCGGCCCGTCCATGCTGATCGAGCAGCCCGCGCAGCGGGCGTATCGAGATCCACCCCCGTCAGCACGCGGGTCTGAAGACCGCCCTGCTGGGCACGGCGGGTCTCGATACGCCGGTCCGCGGCTACTCGACCAGCATGCTTCTCGCTGATGAACGAGCCCGCGAAGCGGACCGCTCCTAGGCGACCGGGCCCTCGACGAGGGTGACGGTCGCGGACTGCGAGGTGCCGGCGGCGGTGGTCCAGGTGAGGGTGACCGATTCGCCGGGCTCGCGCTGGGCCAGGTCCGCGGAGAGGGCGTCGCCCGAGGTGACGGCCGTGCCGTCGACCGCGGTGACGACGTCGCCCGCGACGAGACCGGCGGCGGCAGCGGGGGTGCCCTCGATCACGCCGGCGATGACGGCGCCCGCCGCGGCGCTCGCGCCCGAGACGGCTCCGGAGGCGGTGCCCGCCGTCGTGCTGGACGGCAGCGAGACGCCGAGGAAGGCCGGGTAGCCGATCGCGACGGTCGACGTGTCGGCGCCCGCCTCGATCGTCGCGACGATGTCGAGGGCCTTCGAGATCGGGATGGCGAAGCCGGTGATGTCCGCGGTTCCACTGGAGGCGGCGGTGTCGATGCCGACGACCTTCCCGGCCGCATCGACCAGCGGGCCGCCCGAGTCGCCCGCGACGATGTCCGCGTCGACCTGGATCAGGCCGGTGAGCTTCTCGCCGGTGATGCCGGTCTCGGCCTGGGTGGTGATGCTCTGGCCGAGGGCCTCGACGGTGCCGGCCGCGGCGACCAGGTTGCCGGTGCCCTTCGCGTTGCCGACGGCGGTGACGGCGTCGCCGACCGCGACTCCGTCGGTGTCGAGGGTCGCCGGGGTGAGGCCCGAGGCGTTCTCGAGCTGGAGCACGGCGACGTCGTTGGTCTTGTCGGTGCCGACGACGCGGGCGGTGTAGGCCTGCCCGGTGCTCTCGACCGTGACGGTGATGCTGGTGGAGCCCTCGACGACGTGGTTGTTGGTGAGGATCATGCCGTCGGAGGTGAGGATGACGCCGGTGCCGGCGGAGGTCGCGCCCTCGTAGGTGAGGTCGGAGGTGATCGTGACGACGCCGGCGGTCTGCGCGGTGCTCGCGGGGACGGCGTCGGTCGCCGTGGACGTCGACGTGGAACCGGAGGTCCCCGAGCCGGTGCCGCCCGAGCCGTACCCGTACACCGACCCGCTGCCGGAGCCGTCTCCCGAGGAGGACCCGCCCGAGTAGGGCAGCACGACGATGCCGCCGCCGAAGGAGCCGCGGGAGCCGCCGGGGTAGACGATGGTGCTGGCGGCGCTCGACGAGGCGGCCGAGGCGGACTCGGAGCGGCCGGCGAGCGAGACGCCGCCCGCGGTGACGCCGATCAGCAGGGCGAGCCCGGCACCGCCGGCGATCAGGGCGCGACGGCGGCGGCGGCGGTCGTCGGTCCGGAGCGCCTGGCGCTCCTCGGCGCCGGTGGGGTCCGTCGCGGTGGCAGCGGGCTCGCGCTCGGCGCTGTGGGATTCGGGTGACTCGTTCATGATGCGTCCTCGTGGCCGGGGCCGCCCCTGACGGCGACCGGAGTCCATTCGACGACCCGCCGCATCGCGCGGGCTGGACACTGCCTATGGCGATCCTATGAACCCGGCGGCGCCCCCTCCTCCAACTTCCTCTTGCGAGGAAATAGTTGTGGCTACAACTGAGTTGGACCTAGCATGACCGGCATGACCACCTCCTCGCCCGACCTGCTCGCCCCCGACACCGTGATGGGGGCGGTCACCCTGCGCGTCGCCGATCTCGACGCGATGGTCGCCTACTACCGCGACGCCGTCCTGCTCGATCTGCTCTCGCAGGACGGCTCGGTCGCGGTGCTCGGCCGCGGCGGCGTCCCGGCGGTGATCCTCCAGCACGCGCCGGAGCTGCGGCACGCGGCCCCGCGCAGCGCCGGCCTGTTCCACACCGCGATCCTCTTCGAGTCGGAGGCGGCGCTCGCCGCCGCCGTGCACAGCGTCGCGACCCGGCACCCCGGCTCCTTCACCGGCAGCTCCGACCACCTGGTGAGCAAGGCGTTCTACTTCGACGACCCGGAGCACAACGGCGTCGAGCTCTACTGGGACCGCGACCGGACTCAGTGGTCCTGGACGCACGGGCGGATCGAGATGTCGACGCTCTTCCTCGACCCGAACGCGTTCCTCCGGGAGCACCTGACCGAGGAGGCCATCGCCCAGCCGCGGCTCGGCGGCGCCTCGGTCGGCCACGTGCACCTCAGCGTCGGCGACGTCGCGACGGCAAAGGAGTTCTACGTCGACCGCCTCGGCTTCGAGACGACGATCGCCTACGGCGGGCAGGCGCTGTTCGTCTCGGCCGGCGGCTACCACCACCACATGGCGATGAACACCTGGAACTCGCTCGGCGCCGGGCGGCGGCAGCTCGCGCTCGGGCTGGGGCAGGTCGAGATCGTCGTGCCGGCGGCGGACGATCTGGGCGCGCTCGGCGAGCGCCTGCGCAGCGCGAAGGTCGCGACCGCGGACGACGGGCGGACGCTGTCCTTCGAGGACCCGTGGGCGAACACCCTGCGGGTGACCGCGGCGGCCTGAGCGGAAGGCCCGTCGAGACGGGCGATGACGGGACGGATCGCCGGAAAGCCGGGCGGGTACGATGGGCTCGCGGAGATCCGCACAGCCCCTCGAGACTCCGGAGAACACGGTGCCCACGATCGTCGTTGAAGTCATGCCCAAGGCCGAGCTGCTCGATCCGCAGGGGAAGGCCGTCGCCGGCGCGCTCTCGCGCCTCGGCCACTCCGCCGTCACGGGCGTGCGGGTGGGCAAGCGCTTCGAGATCACCGTCGACGAGGTGACCGACGAGGTCCGTGCCTCGATCACGGCGCTGGCCGACGACATGCTGTCGAACTCGGTGATCGAGGACGTCGTCGGCATCCACTACCCGGAGGCGTGATCATGCGGATCGGCGTCATCACCTTCCCCGGCTCGCTCGACGACCGCGACGCCCAGCGCGCGGTCCGCTTCGCCGGCGCGGAGCCGGTGGCCCTCTGGCACGGCGATCACGACCTCGACGGCGTCGACGCGATCGTGCTGCCCGGCGGCTTCTCCTACGGCGACTACCTGCGCTGCGGCGCCATCGCCTCGCACTCGCCGATCATGCGCGAGGTGATCGACGCGGCGAACGCCGGCACCCCCGTCCTCGGCATCTGCAACGGCTTCCAGATGCTGACCGAGGCGCACCTGCTGCCCGGCGGCCTGATCCGCAACGACGTCGGCTCCTTCGTCTGCCGCGACCAGCGGCTCGTCGTCGAGAACGCCGCCACCGTCTGGACCAGCGACTTCGAGGCCGGCCAGGAGATCACCATCCCGCTGAAGAACGGCGAGGGCGGCTACATCGCCTCGGCCGAGACGCTCGCGGAGCTCGAGGGCGAGGGCCGCGTGGTCTTCCGCTACCTCGGCGCGAACCCGAACGGCTCGATGAACGACATCGCCGGAGTCGCGAACGCGCGCGGCAACGTCGTCGGCCTGATGCCGCACCCCGAGCACGCGGTCGAGCCGGGCTTCGGCCCGGACACCCCGGCGGCGATGCGCTCCGGCGTGGACGGGCTCGCGTTCTTCACCTCCGCGGTGCGCGCGCTGGTCGCCACGGCCTGACGCCCGGCCGCGCTACTCCTGCGCGGCGCGCAGACCCGCGATCTCGCGCGCTGCGCCGTAGAGCGCGAGGACGGCCGCGGCGTGCGCCTCGGGCGCGAAATCGGTGAAGGCGTCCCGTGCCGCCGCGGCCGCCGCGTGGACCGGGGCGCGGTCGCGGCAGAGCCGCTCCAGGTACTCGGCGAAGGCGGTCGGCTCGACGGGCGCGAGAAGTCCCGGGCCGTCGAGGCCCTCCGTGAGGGCCGGGTCGACGTAGAGGACTCCGCGGCCGCCCTGCAGCGCCTCGACCACGACCATCGGCTGATTGTCGAAGCCGGACGAGGTCAGGGCGACGAGGTCGGAGCGGCGGACGGCGTCGCCGATGAGGCGGTTCTCGACGAAGCCGCGGAAGACGACGGCCGGGGACCCCGCCGCGAGCCGGATCGCGGGGGCGAGCGAGGGACCGGTGCCGATGATCTCGACGCGGAGGGCATCGGGGTCGCGGGCGAGGACGGCGAGGCAGGCCTCGACGAACGGGACGAGCCGCTTCTCCGGTGCGCACCGGCCGACCCAGAGCAGGCGGAGCGGACCCGAGCCGTCCGGCGCGACATCGCCGGGGCCGGGTTCCCGCGGGATCACGGTGTTGGGCAGCACCGCCACCCGCGGCAGGCCGGCGCGACGGAGCGCCTCGGCCTGGTGGGCCGACGGGGAGATGACGAGGTCGGCCCGGGCGGCGGCGCTCCGGGTGACGTCGCGGAGGAGCTCGCCGAGGCGGTCGTCGCCGCCGCGTCGCGGGCGCGGGCGGCGGCCGGTCACGGCGGCGACGTAGGCCGCGGCGAACGGCGCCAGCAGGCGGCCGGCGCGACCGGGCACCCCGCGCCAGAAGAAGGTGTGCACCGTGGCGACCGAGGGGAGCGAGAGCGCCGCGGCGACCTCCAGCGCGGCGACCGCGAGGCCGAACTCGGAGTGGACGTGGACGGCGCCGACCTCCTCGTCGCGGAGCAGCCGCTCGAGCAGGGCCCGGGTGCGACGGGAGTCGCGGACGACCGGCAGCTGCGCGACGGGGATCCGGGGTGCCGGGATCGGGCGCACGTCGATGCCGTCGAGCGGCAGCGTCGTGGCGGAGCGGGGGACGACCAGCAGGACGCGGACGCCCGCCTCCACGAGGCTCCGGCACTCCGCGACCATCGCCGTCTGCGCGCCGCCGGTGTAGTCGAGCGCGTAGTCGCTGACGACCGCGACGGTCGACTGCGCCGCCGAGGGAAACCGAGTACTGCTCATGACCATCGGGCGACGCTAGCAGCGGCCGGCGGGGCGGCTCCGCGGAGGCGCGTCGGGCGGCGCTCGGTGCGGGCGAGCGAGGCAGAACGCGCGCTGCGCGCTGCGCGCTGCACGCTGCGCACCATGCTGGTCGAGTAGCCCCGAAGGGGCGTATCGAGACCCCGCGTGCATGCGGTGGTGGATCTCGATACGCCCGCTGCGCGGGCTACTCGATCAGCATGAAGCGCGCCCCTTGGGCGAACTGCTCTCTCGGCGGCGGAGCGCGGCGCAGCCGCTCCATCGTGAGGAGGGGCTACGGGCCCGTCAGCACCTCGGGCTCCGGGGTCATCGAGATGGTGGGGATGGAGGCGGTGATCACGGTGCCGTCCGAGCGGCGGGTGCCCTCGATGTCGGACGTGGTCGGCGCTCCGGTGAGGCGCGGGCCCTGGTGGCCGAGGCCGACGCGGACCGGGTTGCCGGACTCGACGTGCACGCGCTCACCGCGGACGGTGATCGCCGCGGCGTCGCCGGACTCGACGGTCAGCAGCACCGCCTCCTGGGTCACCTCGACCCGGACCCGCGTGCCGTGCAGCGCGATGCGGAAGGTCAGGCGGTCCCAGTCGTCGGGGAGGCGCGGGTCGAGCGTGATCCGCCCGCCGTGGTCGCGCATCCCGCCGAAGCCGTAGACCAGGGCGGACCAGACGCCGCCGGTCGAGGCGACGTGGATGCCGTCGGCGGTGTTGCGGTGCAGGTCGGCGAGGTCGACGAACAGCGCCGAGAGGAAGTAGTGCCGGGACAGCTCGCTGTAGCCGACCTCGGCCGCGATGATCGACTGCACGACCGCCGAGAGCGTCGAGTCGCCGGTGGTCAGCGCGTCGTAGTACTCGAAGTCGGCGCGCTTCTGCTCCGCCGTGAACTCGTTGCCCTGCAGCAGCAGCGCGAGCACGACGTCGGCCTGCTTGAGCACCTGGAAGCGGTAGATCACCAGCGGGTGGAAGTGCAGCAGCAGCGGCCGCTTGGACGCCGGGGTGTTCTCGAGGTCCCACAGCTCCTTCTCGAGGAACGCCGCGTCCTGCGGGTGGATGCCGGCGCGCGCGTCGAAGGGGATGTGCATCTTGTCGGCCGCGCGGGCCCACTCGATGACCTCGTCCTCGTCCAGCAGCAGCCGGGCGACCATCCGCTCGTAGGCCGACGGCTCGACGGCCTTGAGCAGCTCGACGGCGCGGGCGGCGGCGCGCAGGTTCGAGCGGGCCATCACGTTCGTGTACAGGTTGTCGTTGACGACGGTCGTGTACTCGTCCGGCCCGGTGACGCCGTGGATGTGGAAGTGGTCGTCGCCGTTGCTGCGCCAGAAGCCGAGGTCGGCCCACATCCGCGCGGTCTCGACCAGGATGTCGATCGCGCCGCGGGCGAGGAAGTCGTCGTCGCCGGTCGCGCCCACGTACTGCATCAGCGCATAGGAGATGTCGGCGTCGATGTGGTACTGCGCGGTGCCGGCGGCGTAGTAGGCCGACGACTCCTGGCCGTTGATGGTGCGCCAGGGGAAGAGCGCGCCGCGCTGGTTGAGCTCGGCCGCGCGCGAGCGGGCCGCCTCGAGCATGTTCTGGCGGAAGCGCAGGGCGTTGCGCGCCACGAGCGGCGCCGTGTAGCTGAGGAACGGGAGGACGTAGACCTCGGTGTCCCAGAAGTAGTGGCCGCCGTAGCCGGAGCCCGAGACGCCCTTGGCCGCGACGCCGCCGCCGTCCGTGCGGGCGGTGGACTGCGCGAGCTGGAAGAGGTTCCAGCGGGTGGCCTGCTGGATCGCCGGCTGGCCGTCGATCTGCACGTCGGAGCGGGTCCAGAAGTCGTCGAGCCACTCGCGCTGCTTGGTGAACTGCTCCTCCACCGGGGTCTCGCGGGCGCGGTCGAGCGTGCGGTCGCAGCGGTCGGCCAGCTCGCGCACGGGGACCCCGCGGGAGGTGTGGTAGGTCAGCGTCTTCACCAGGCGCACCGGGACGCCGGCCTTCGCCTTCACCCGGTAGACGTGCTTGGCGAGGTCGTCGTCGATCTGGGAGGTCTGATCCCACTCGTTCTCGGTCTCGAGCACGTGCTCGGCACCGCAGGCGACGGTCATCCGGGAGTTGGTGGTGCGGTAGCCGAGCAGGTAGCGCGTGCCGCTGACCCGCTTGAGCTGCGGCTGCAGCACCCGGTCCTCGAAGGACTCGGCCTTGCGCGGGTCGAAGCCGGCCGCCTCGCTGCCCGAGGGCGCGTGGTACTCGTCGACGCCGTCCTGGCGGTTGAGGATCTGACTCGAGATCAGCACCGAGGCGTCGTGGTCGAGCATCTCGACCTCGTAGTCGAGGATCGCGAGGTGCCGGTCGGTGAAGGAGACCAGGCGGCGCGAGCGGATCAGCACGCGCTTGCCCGAGGGGGTGCGCCACTCCAGCTCGCGGGTGAGCACGCCGTTCGCGAAGTCGAGGCGGCGCGTGTAGGCGAGGACGTCGGCCTCGCTCAGCACGAACGGCTCGTCGTCGACGTAGAGGCGGATGATCTTCGCGTCCGGCACGTTGACGATGGTCTGGCCGACGCGGGCGAAGCCGAACGCCTCCTCCGCGTGCCGGATGGGCCAGGTCTCGTGGAAGCCGTTGATGAAGGTGCCGTAGGCGTAGCCGTCGCGGCCCTCCTCGACGTTGCCGCGCAGGCCCAGGTAGCCGTTGCCGGTCGCGAAGAGCGTCTCGGTGCGCCCCTGCAGCTCGGTGGCGAACTCGGTCTCGATCAGCGACCACTCGTCGACCGGGAACCGGTTGCGGTCGAGCGGGTCGGAGGTGATGGGGTTCATGCGGCGTCCTCGGGGGCGGGGGCGGAGGGGAGGAAGGGGAGCAGCTCGGCCAGGTCGTCGACGACGATGTCGGCGCCGTGCTCGAGGAGGGTGTCGCGGCCGACGCCGCGGTCGACGCCGACGACGAGGCCGAAGGCGCCCGCGCGGCCGGCGGCGACTCCGGAGTGGGCGTCCTCGACGACCACGCACTCGGCCGCGGTCAGCCCGAGCAGCTGCGCGGCGTGCAGGTAGGTGTCCGGCGCGGGCTTGCCGGCGATCGCGTCGCGGGCGGCGAGCAGCCCGTCGACGACGACCTCGAAGCGGTCGCGGATCCCCGCGGCCTCGAGCACCGGCACGCCGTTGCGCGAGGAGGTGACGACGGCCACCTCGACGCCCGCGGCGATCGCGGCGTCGACCAGGGCGAGCGAGCCGGGGTAGGGGGCGACGCCATTCTCGGCGAGGGTCTGGTTGAAGGCGTCGTTCTTGCGGTTGCCGAGTCCGCAGACGGTCTCGAGGGCGGGGTCGTCGCTGGGCGAGCCCTCGGGGAGGGTGATGCCGCGCGAGGCGAGCAGCGCCCGGACGCCGTCGTAGCGGGGGCGGCCGTCGATGTACCGGAAGTAGTCGGCGTCGGTGTAGCCCTCGGTGATGCCGCGCGACTCGAGGTACGGCGTGAAGAGGCGGGCCCAGGCCTGCATGTGCACGTCGGCGGTGGGGGTGAGCACCCCGTCGAGGTCGAAGAGCAGCGCTTTCGCCCGGCCGAGGGCGGAGGCGTCGGGGCGCGTCGGTGAAGCAGTCACAGCGGGGAGGACCTCTGGTCGGGGCACGGGTGCGGTGGGCTCCGCCGTCGACAGGCCGTCCGCGCGGACACCGGGTATCGTATACGCCCCCCGGTCGCCGTCTGGAACCGTTTACACGTCCGACATCTGCGGGCCCCGGACGGTCTGCGCGGCCGGTCCGCGCCGGTGCGCGCGGAGTCGTCCGCGGAACGAAGGCCGGAGGACCGGATCCGCGCGTTCGCGGGCGATCCCGGGCGCTCGGCCTTCGTTGCGCGGCTCGTCAGGCAGTGTCTGCGAGGGCGTCCCCCGCATCGGGGGTGGCCGCGAGCTGCGAGACGCGGGCGGGGCTGATCCGCAGGGCGGCCGCGACGGCCTCGACGGTGTAGCCGTCGGCGCGGAGGGTGCGGACGGCCTCGCGGCGGAGCGCGCCGGCGTGCCGCAGGGCGGCGCGGGCCGCCTCCTCGGCGCGGGCACCCTCGTCCCAGATCGCGAGGACCTCGGGCGGCGCCTCGACGCTCACCCGCACGTCCACCTCGTCGACGCCGACGTCGAGGTGCACGGCGGCGAGCTCGCGGGCGGCGGCCGGGATGCCCCGGGTCGAGACCGCGCCTCCGGTCGCGACGATCTCGACGCCGTTCGGCGCGGTCGACGTCAGCTCGGGGATCTCGATGGTCCACCAGGGAGTGCCGTCCCGGTAGGCGCGGGCCGCGAGGACCCGGGGTCCGCTCGTCATGGTCATCAGGGTATTCCAGCCCTCCCTGCTGCTCAAGAGTCAGGGAGGGCTTGAACTTCGTGGAGAGCGGAGGGATTTCGCGCCTGGGGAGGAGACCCGCGCCGGGCGGTCAGCCGAGGGGCTGCAGGTCGGCCTCGTCCGGGCCGGCGGTCAGGCGGTGGCGGCCGAGCGGGAGCATCAGCGGGGTGCCGGAGGTGGGGTCGGTGATGATGCGGCTGTCCAGGCCGAAGACGGCGCGGACCGTGTCCTCGGTCAGGACCTCGGCGGGGGTGCCGGCGGCGTGCACGGTGCCGCCGGCGAGGGCGACGAGGTGGTCGGCGTAGCGGGCCGCGAGGTTGAGGTCGTGCAGGACCATCACGACCGTCGTGCCGCGGTTGCGGTTGAGGTCGACGAGGAGGTCGAGCACCTCGACCTGGTGGCTGACGTCGAGGAAGGTGGTCGGCTCGTCCAGCAGCAGCAGGTCGGTCTCCTGGGCGAGGGCCATCGCGATCCAGACCCGCTGGCGCTGGCCGCCGCTGAGCTCGTCGACGGCGCGGTCGGCGAGGGCGGCCGTGTCGGTCGCGTCGAGCGCGGTCGCGACGGCCTCGTCGTCGTGCGCGTTCCAGCGGCTGAGGATCCCCTGGTGCGGGTGGCGGCCGCGGCCGACGAGATCCGCGACGGTGATCCCCTCCGGAGCGATCGGCGACTGCGGCAGGAGGCCCAGCGTGCGCGCGAGCTGCTTCGCGGGCGTCCTGTGCACGGCCTTGCCGTCGAGCAGCACGGTGCCGGCGCGCGGCGCCAGCAGTCGCGACATCGAGCGCAGGAGGGTCGACTTGCCGCAGGCGTTCGCGCCGACGATGGCGGTGATCCGGCCGGGCGGGACGACGAGGTCGAGTCCCTCGACGACGGTGCGGTCGCCGTAGCCCAGGGTGAGCGCGTCGACGGTGAGGGTGTGCTCGGCGGTCACAGGGAGCCTCCCGATCGGTTGCTGCGGACGATGAGGTAGATCAGGTACGGCGCGCCGAGCACGCCGGTGACGACGCCGACCGGGTAGCGCAGGCCCAGCGCGTACTGCCCGACGAAGTCGGCGACGAGCACGAGCAGCGCACCGACCAGCGCCGACGGGATCAGCAGCGAGCGGCCGGGGCCGACCAGCCGCGCGGCGATCGGGCCGGAGAGGAAGGCGACGAACGCGATCGGGCCGGCCGCGGCGGTCGCGAAGGCGATCAGGCCGACGGCGGCGACGATCACGACGAGGCGGGTGCGGTTCACCCGGATGCCCAGCGCGGAGGCGGTGTCGTCGCCGAGCTGCGTGCCGGAGAGGTCGCGCGAGCGGGCGAGCAGGACCGGGGTGAGGACGACGACGGCGATCAGCACCGGCACGACCTCGCTCCAGCGGGCGCCGTTGAGGCTGCCGGTCAGCCAGCGGCTGGCCTCCTGGAAGTCGAAGGCGGCGGCCCGGGAGAGCACGTAGGCGGTGACGCTGTCGAGCATCGCGGCGACGCCGATCCCGATCAGGATCAGCCGGGTGCCCGCCACTCCGCTCCGGTAGGAGAGGGCGTAGACGACGAGCGCGACCAGGAGGCCGGCCGCGATGGCGAGGACCGAGACCTGCGTCGCTCCGAGCGACAGCGTGACGATGGCGAAGGCCGCAGCGGCGCTCGCTCCGGCGCTGATGCCGATGATGTCAGGGCTGGCCAGCGGATTGCGCAGCATGGTCTGGAAGCTGACGCCGCCGAGGCCGAAGCAGAGGCCGACCAGCAGGCCGAGGATCGCGCGCGGCAGGCGCAGGCGCCCGACCGTGAAGGAGGCGCCGGGGACCTGCTCGCCGAGGATCACCCGGACGACCTCCGCAGGCGAGTAGATCGTCTGCCCGACGATCAGGGAGACGGCGAAGACGACGACGAGCAGCGCGACGAGCACGGCGATGACGGCGCGCCGGCGGCGACCGCGACGACGGCGGCCGGCCGCGACGGCCAGCGCGGTGGCGGAGGGCGCGGCGGAGCGGGCCTCGGGCCGGGACTGCACGGCGGTCACAGCTCGCGCACCTTCTGCCGGCGGACGATCGCGATGAAGACGGGGGCGCCGATCAGCGCGGTGATGATGCCGACGTCGATCTCGCTCGGGCGCGCGACGATCCGGCCGACGACGTCCGCGCCGATGAGGAGGACCGCGCCGGCGACTGCGGAGAACGGGAGCAGCCAGCGGTGGTCGACGCCGACGATCAGCCGGCAGGCGTGCGGGACGACCAGCCCGACGAAGCCGATCGGCCCGGTGACCGCAGTGGTCGCTCCGCAGAGGACGACGGCGCCGAGGGCCGCCGCGCCGCGGGCCAGCGCCACGCGCTCGCCGAGGCCGGCCGCCAGCTCGTCGCCGAGGGCCAGGGTGTTGAGGCTCTTCGCCGAGAGCACGCAGAGCACGAGCCCGACGGCGAGGAAGGGCAGGACCTGCCCGATGCTCGCGAAGGTGCCGCCGCCGACCCCGCCGATCTGCCAGGAGCGGATGCCGCCCGAGAGGTCGGCGCGCGGCAGGACGATCGCGCTGATCACCGAGACGAGCGCGGCGGAGGTGGCGGCGCCGGCGAGCGCGAGCTTGAGCGGCGTCGCTCCCCCGCGGCCGAGCGAGCCGACCACGTAGACGAAGACGGCCGCGACCGCCGCGCCGCCGATCGCCACCCAGATGAAGCCGGTCGCGGTGGAGAGGCCGAAGAAGACGATGCCGGTGACGACCGCGAGCGAGGCGCCGGTGTTGACGCCGAGGATCCCGGGGTCGGCGAGCGGATTGCGGGTGACGCCCTGCATCAGCACGCCGGCGACCCCGAGAGCGGCGCCGGCGATCGCGGCGAGGACGGTGCGCGGGAGGCGCTTCGCGACTGCGGCCTGCGCGAAGCCGTCGGTCGAGCCGCCGAGCGCGGCGACCACGTCGCTCCAGGCCACGTCCCGCGAGCCGATCATCACCGACACCACTGCGACGCCGGCCAGCACCAGCAGCGAGACGAGCAGCCAGAGGGCGCGCAGACGCCTCGGGCGCCGCACGGCGGCGGCACCCGAGACGGGAGGTGCGGTGAGGGTCACGCGGTCGGAGCTCACGCAGTCGGGCGGGAGTGGATCACGCCGCCTTGTCCGCGGCCTCGGCCAGCATGGCGAGGTAGTCGTCGAGCACGTACGAGATCGACAGCGGGGTCGGGTTCGCGGCGGTGCCGAGCGGCGTGGAGGGCAGGCGCACGATGGCGTCGTTCTGCACGGCCGGGATCTGCGAGAGCAGCGGGTCGGCCTTGAGGGTGTTGACGAGCTCGTCGTCGCCGTAGGTCACGATGACGTCGACGTCGTTGAACGCGTCGGCCTGCTCGGCGCTCTGGGTGAGCGAGAACGCGTCGGTGGTGGCCGAGGCGGTCGCGATGCTCTCGGGCGTGGTCAGGCCGAGGTCCTCGAAGAAGGCCGGGCGGGTGTCGTGCGTCGTGTAGAAGCTGACCTGGCTGAGGTCGGTCGGGTCGACGTGGGTGAGGAACATCGCCGAGGCGCCGGCGAGCTGCGGGTGCGCGGCGACCTTCTCCTCGATCTCGGTCTCGAGCTCGCCGATCAGCGCGGCGCCCTCGTCGGCCATGCCCATCGCCTCGCTGTTGAAGGTGATGGTGTCGCGCCAGGAGGTGCCCCAGGCGGTCTCGGGGTAGGCGACGACGGGCGCGATCTCGGTCAGCGTGTCGTAGTCCTCCTGGGTGAGGCCGGAGTAGGCGGCGAGGATCACGTCGGGCTGCGTGTCGGCCACGGCCTCGAAGTCGATGCCGTCGGTCTCGTCGAAGAGGACGGGGGTCTCGCCGCCGAGCTCCTCGAGCTTCTCGGACACCCAGGGGAGCAGTCCGTCGCCGTCGTCGTCGCCGAAGTTCGCGGCGGCCATGCCGACCGGGACCACGCCGAGCGCGAGCGGGACCTCGTGGTTGGCCCAGTTGACGGTCGCGACGCGCTCCGGCTGCGACTCGATGGTCGTGGTGCCGAGGGCGTGCTCGATGGTGATCGGCTCGAAGCCGGAGTCGGCGGTGTCGGAGCCGGCCGCGGCGGACGAGCAGCCGGCGAGGCCGACGGTGAGCAGGGCGGTCGCGACGAGCGCGAGCGACTTGGTGGCGCGGGGCATTGTTCCCTTTCGGAAGGCTGTGGTCGTGGCGCGCAACGAGCGACGGACGCCGTGCACTAAGGACAGCCTAACCAAAGAATGTGCGAGTTCTCAGCCGGAAAGGGCTGGGGCGTCCCTACCTCAGGCGGTGACGAGCTTCTCCACGGTGCGGAGGTTCCGGGTCGTCGTGGTCGAGCGGAAGACGGCGCGGGCCAGGATCTTGGCGGCCGGAGTGTCGGTGGAGGAGCCCTTCGGGCAGCGCCAGTAGAGGACGCCGTCACCGCGGGCGAGCAGCTCGACGGCCGGGTCGGTCGCGCCGACCGCGGACTCGGCCGCGTCGAGGGCGGCGGAGTCGGAGCCGAAGACGACGTAGGGGTGCGCGGTCTCGTCGATCCGCTCGAACGGGTAGGCGGCGGCCGCCGCGGCGAGCGCCTCCTGCGTGACGAGGACGATCCAGGCGTCGTAGCCGAAGCGCTCGCCGAGGGCCGCCTCCAGCGCGGGCTTCAGCTCGGCGGGGTCGCGGTCGGAGTCGAAGGCGGCGTTGCCGCTGGCGAGCACGGTGCGGACGGCGGTGCCGCCGACGCTCGCGACGGTGGCGGCGAGGTCCGCGCTGCGGACGGTGCGGCCGTTGACGTTCACTCCGCGGAGGAGGGCGACGAGGCGGGTCATGCCGCCGACGGTAGCGTGGCGGGATGGCGCGCGGTGGACGGATCTTCGGGGGCGGTGCGGCGCGGGCGGGATCGGGCACGGGCTCGGACACGCTCGAGGCGGCGATCCTGCGCGCGAGCACCCGCGGGCCCGGCGCGCGGACCCGGGCGGAGATCGTGCCGCCGTCGGGGCGGCACCTCGTGCTGCCGTCCACCTCGGGGACCGTGCTCGCCGTGGACGTCGACGCGCTGGTGGCGCTGGCCGCCTCGGAGGATCTGCTGATCGCGCTGGAGCGGCGGCCCGGCGACTTCGCCGTGGCGGCGACTCCGCTGCTCTCGTGGTGGTCCGCGGACGAGACGGTGCCGGACGAGGAGACGGAGCGACGGCTCGACGCGCGCGCGCTCGCGTCGGTGACCCTCGGGCCGGGTCCCGCGGCGGACGTGGAGTCGCGGCTGCGCGGGCTCGTCGCGCGGGCGGACGTCGACGGGCTGGCCGCGGCGCTCGCGCTGCTGGCCCGGGTGCCGGATCCGCCGGCCGCGTTCCAGGACGCGGCGGGGTTCTGGCGGCTCATGGTGCCGGAGGCGCCGTTCGAGCGGCGGCTGCTGCTGGCGCTGGCGGTCGAGGCTCCGGCCGAGCGGGTGCTCCTGCTGCTGCGCGACTGCGGGTTCACGGCGACGCTGCCGAGGCGGCGGGCGGTGATCGCGGCGGCCTGCGCGCGGGTCGTGTCGGCGGCGCCGGACCCCGGGGCGCTCGCCGGACTGGCGGAGGCCGTCGACGACGCGCTGGAGAAGCGCTGGCGCGCGCTCTGACCCACCTCGGGCACGCGGAACCGGCCTCGGCACGCGGGAACCCGCGGATCCGGCGAGCCGGACGCGAATCCGCGAGCCGGAACTCCCCCGGGGCCGCACCTCCGGCACGCGGAAACACCCTCGGCACGCCTAAACGCGCGGATCCAGCGAGCCCGACGCGATTCCGCGTGCCGAAGCTCCCGGGGCTGCACCTCCGGCACGTGGAAACACCTTCGGCACGCCGAAATGCGCGGATCCAGCGTGCCCGACGCGATTCCGCGTGCCGAAGCTCCCGGGGCTGCACCTCGGGCACGCGGAAACACCCTCGGCACGCCGAAACGCGCGGATCCAGCGAGCCCGACCCGAACACGCGAGCCGGAGCTCCCCGGGCCGCACCTCCGGCACGCGGTAACACCTTCGGCACGCCGAAACGCGCGGATCCATCGAGCCCGACCCGAATCCGCGAGCCGGAGCTGCCCGGGCCGCACCTCCGGCACGTGGAAACGCCCTCGGCTCGCGGAAACGGGCGGATGCAGCGAGCCCGACGCGGTTCCACGAGCCGGAGCTCCCCGGGCCGCACCTCCGGCACGCGGTAACACCTTCGGCACGCCGAAACGGGCGGATGCAGCGAGCCCGACGCGGTTCCGCGTGCCGGAGGTGGACCCACGAGCACGCGGCGTGCGCCGAGCGACCGCCGCTCCGACCCCCGGAGCACCCGCGCAGGCCGGGTGCCTAAGCTGGACGGATGTCCCTTCCCGGTCTCGAATTCCGTCGCTTCCCCGCCGCCCTGACCGCCGAGGGCGGACCCGACGCCGCCACGGCCGCCTGGGGCACCGCGATCAACGCGGGCTTCCACGAGAAGGAGTACACGCCGGAGCAGTGGCGCGACTGGGCCGAGCACATGGTCGCCGACCAGCGCGAGCTGACCGCCGTGCACGATTCGGCCTCCCCCGAGGGCATCGACGGCGAGTCCGTCCCCGTCGCCACCTACGCCGCGTTCCCCGGCTCGCTGCAGGTCGGCCGCGGGCGCGAGCTCGCCGCGCACCTCGTCTCGCAGGTCACCGTCCGGGCCACGCACCGCCGCCGCGGGATCCTCCGCGCCATGATCACCGACGACCTGCGCCTGGCCCGCGAATCGGGCGCCGCGGTCGCCGTGCTCACCGCGAGCGAGGCCTCGATCTACCGCCGGTTCGGCTTCGGCCGCTCGGCCTTCACCCGCTCGATCCGCGTCGACACCGGCCCGCGCTTCGCCCTGCAGGTCGAGCCGGCCGGCCGCGTCGAGGTCGTCGCGACGACCTGGCTGCAGTCGCGGGTCGAGGAGGTCTTCCGCGCCTTCCACGCGCGCACTCCCGGCTCGCTGACCCGGCAGTCGCGCTACGCCGCGAACGCCGTCGGCACCGAGCCCGGCGAGACCGCGCCGGGCCGCGCCGTCCGCTCCGCCGTGCACCTCGACGCCGACGGACGGCTCGACGGCTACGTCACCTACAAGGCCGTCGGGCCGGACGAGGACGACCGCACCCTCGAGGTCGTCGACCTGGTCGCCGCGACCGCCGACGCCTACCTCGGGCTCTGGGGCTTCCTCGGCGCCGTCGACCTCGCCTCGACCGTCACCTGGGACATGGCACCCGTCGACGACCCGCTGACCTGGGCGCTGCGCGACGCGCGCGTCGTTGAGGTGACGAAGGTCGCCGACCTGATCTGGACCCGCGTGCTCGACGTGGCGGCGGCGTTCGGCGCGCGGCCGTGGACGAGCGACGGCTCGCTGGTGCTCGCGGTCCGCGATGAGCTCGGCCTCGTCGACGGCACTTACCGGATCACGGTCGAGGGCGGCGAGGGCCGGGTGGAGCGCAGCGACGACGCGGCGACCCTGTCGCTGGACGTCGCCGACCTCGGCACGCTGCTGCTCGGCTCCGCCCGCCCGTCCACGCTGGCGCGGGCCGGAGCGGTGACGCTGGCGGAAGCGGACCACGAGAGCGTCGACCGCTTCTTCGCGCCGATCGCGGCGCCGTACTGCATCTCCTTCTTCTAGGCCGCGCGAAGGGGGAAGCCCTGCTGATCGAGCAGCCCGCGAAGCGGGCGCATCGAGATCCATCAGCGCCGGAAGGGGGGGGTCTGCAGGCCTGCCCTTCTGAGGGCGGCGGGTCTCGATACGCCCCTGCGGGGCTACTCGACCAGCATGTGGCGGCGCAACCGCGTCCTCTCGACCGGCATCGCGCGGCGCAACCGCGTCCCTTCGACCAGCATGTCGCGGCGCGGCCGCGTCCGTTCGACCAGCATGCAGAGTCCGGGACTCGCAGGGTCCTCCGGGTGTCCCCGCAACCGCGGTCGGTCATGCTGGAGGATCCCGACCCGCGAGGAGTTCCGCATGGGCGCATCCGTGATCGTCGACGCCGTCGTCGTGCTGAGCCTCATCGGCGCGCTCGTCGACGGCCTGCGCCGCGGCTTCCTCCGCACGCTCGGCGGCCTGGCGGGGGTGGTCGCCGGGGCGATCGCCGCCTCCTTCGCCGTTCCCGCGGTCTCCGCCTGGGCGGCCGGCAGCGAGTGGCGGCTGCTCGCCGTGATCGGCACCGCGGTGCTGCTGCTCGGCGTCGGCTACGCGATCGGCGCGACCATCGGCGCCGTCTTCGGCCGCGGCGCCGACAAGGTGAAGCTCGGCCTGCTCGACCGCCTCGCCGGAGGGGTCGCCGGCGTCGCCATCACCGGGCTGGTCTGGATCGCCGTCACCTCGGCGGTCTCGCTGCTCGGCGTGCCGCTGGTCACGACCTCCGTCGCGGGCTCCACCGTCATCCGCACCATCGACGACCTCACGCCCGACCCGGTCCGCGGATTCCTCGCGCAGCTGCAGTCGACCGTCGTCGACGAGGGCACCTCCTGGATCGTCGAGGCCCTCGACGCCCCGACCGAGGCGCCCGTCATCCCCAGCGTCGCGACAGACGACCCCGAGGTCGCGACCGCGACCGACTCGGTCGTGCGCGTCTCCGGCACCGCCTGGGCCTGCGACGTCGGCGTCACGGGCAGCGGCTTCGTCGTCTCGGACGACCGGGTGGTCACCAACGCGCACGTGGTGGCCGGAGTCTCGCAGCCCGTGGTCGAGGCGCCGAACGAGCCGCCGCGCACCGGCCGCGTCGTCTACCTCGACGCCGCCGCCGACCTCGCGGTCATCGCCGTCGACGGGCTCTCCGCCGCGCCGCTCGCCCTCGACGACGCGGTCCTGGCCGGCGACGACGGCGTGGTGGCGGGCTACCCGTTCGGCGGACCGCTGACCCTCGGCGCCGCGCAGATCTCCTCCGACGCCACCGTCTCGCTGATGGTCGACGGCGCGCCGACCTCGCGCGAGGTGCTGACGCTCGCGGCCCTCGTCAACCAGGGCAACTCCGGCGGACCGCTGCTCTCCCTCGACGGCACCGTCTCGGGCGTCGTGTTCGGCAAGGCCGCCTCGGTCGACAACGTCGGCTACGCGATCCCGCTCTCGGTGCTCGGACCGGTGGCCGCCGAGGCGCCGTCGCTGACCGCGACCGTCGATTCCGGGCCCTGCCGCTCCGCCTGAGCGCGCACTCCCGCGCACAACATCAGCTGAGAAGGGGGTCCCTCGCCCCACAGCGGAGGCACCCCCTTCTCAGCTGATGTTGTGCAGCGCATCCGCGCACACCCCGGTCACTCCGCCGGCAGCGGCCCGTCCGTGAGCACCAGCCGCAGCTCGTCGAGCTGCACCACGGTCGGATCGGTCGCCAGGTACTCCTCGACCCGCGGATCCAGCGGGAAGCGCGCCGACTCCTCGATCGCGATCGCGACGATCCCCTCCGACGCCGGATCCGTCGTGTACCGATCGCCGATGTAGGGCACGTAGACCCCCGACGACATCCCCTGCACCAGCACCAGCCCGCCGTCGAGCCCGCGCTCGTGCAGCGCGCCCGCCACCCGCGCGATCCCGGTCGGCCGCTCCTGCGCGATGCCGACGGAGGTCGCCGCCGCGATCACCAGCGAGGCCACCAGCAGCAGGACGCCGACCGGCCGCGCGATCCGCCATGGCAGTGCGAGCCCGTCCCGCAGCGCCTCGGCGATCCCCATCCCGGCCAGTACGCAGAGCAGCCACGCCCATGCCACGTAGTAGTGCGGCAGCGCGACCGCGCTGATCAGCAGGTGGAAGACCAGCAGGAGCAGTGTCGCGCCCGCCAGGTACAGCACCAGCGCCCGCCGCCGCGGCGCGAGCAGCGCCAGCAGTCCGCCGAGCACGAGCACGGCGAGCGCCGCCGGACCGACGCCCGACAGCATGAACCAGAGGTTCGCCCACCACGGCGGGAAGCGGTACGGCGCCCCCGCGACGTCGATCATGTGCCCGCTCGCGTTGTGCTCGCTCTGGAAGTCGAGCAGGTAGCGGATCGCCTCGACCGGGTGCACCGGCAGGTAGGCGAGCACCGCGGTCACGAGGAAGGCGAGCGCGAAGGCCGCGAAGCCCCGGAGTGCCCGGCGGCGGTCGCCGATCAGCAGCAGCGGCACGAGGAACACCGGCGCCAGCGCCAGGGTCGTCAGCTTCGAGGTGACCGACAGCGCGAAGAGGACGCCGGCGACGGCGATCAGCCGGCCAGTGCGCTCCCCCGCCGCCCCGCGTCGCGCCCAGGCCCAGGCGGCGGCCATCGCGGCGACCGCGAAGAGCACCATGAACGGCTCCAGGAGCGCGAGCCGGTCGATCCGGGTGCCGCCGGTCGCGGTGGTCCGCGGGAAGAGGAGGAACAGCCCGGCCGGGATCAGCGCGAGGACGGTGCCGAGCTCGCGCTTCAGCCAGAACCAGAGGATGACGCCGGTGAGGAGGGTCGCCGCGCCGGCCGCGATCCGCCCCGCGAGCAGGCCCTCGCCGAGCAGGACCTGCGCGAGTCCGATCAGGTACTTCGCGGTCGGCGGGTGCTCGAGGTTGGGCGTCATGTCGCCGTGCAGGTAGCTCCAGCCGGCGGAGAGGTAGACGGGCTCGTCCGAGGAGATGTTCGCGGCGCCGAGGTTGCCGAAGCACTGCCAGAGCGCCCAGAGCAGGGTCGCGAGGACGGCCGCGGCCGTCGCCGTGCCGGTTCCGCGTGTCGTGCCGACGGCCCGCGCCGTCTCGCTTCCGCGCGCCGTGCCGATCCCCCGCTCCACCCGGCCGATCCTAGGCGGTGCCCGATCGACGGGAAGGACGCCCGGAGGCCGCCCCCGAGGGCCGACCGCCCGCCCCGGTAGGATCGTCGCGCATCCCCACCCTCTCTCCTGGAGCCTCCAGCACATGGCAGACAGCCGCACCGCAGACGCCCGCATCGCCGTTCCCGACACCACCGCGAACGCGGCCGTCACTCCCGAGAAGGAGCAGCCCTACGCGGCGCTGGGGCTGAAGCCCGACGAGTACGCGAGCATCCGCGAGATCCTCGGCCGGCGCCCCACGAGCGGCGAGCTGGCGATGTACTCGGTGATGTGGAGCGAGCACTGCTCCTACAAGTCGTCGAAGATGTACCTCCGCCAGTTCGGGCAGAAGGTCTCGCCTGCCATGAAGAAGAACCTCATGGTCGGCATGGGCGAGAACGCCGGAGTGGTCGACGTGGGCGAGGGCTGGGCCGTCACCTTCAAGATCGAGAGCCACAACCACCCCAGCTACATCGAGCCGTTCCAGGGCGCGGCCACCGGAGTCGGCGGCATCGTCCGCGACATCATCTCGATGGGCGCCCGCCCCGTCGCCGTGATGGACGCCCTGCGCTTCGGCGACATCGACGATCCGGACACCGCCCGCGTCGTGCACGGCGTGGTCGCCGGGATCTCCTTCTACGCCAACTGCCTCGGCCTGCCGAACATCGGCGGCGAGACGTACTTCGACTCCGTCTACCAGGGCAACCCGCTCGTCAACGCCCTCGCGGTGGGCGTCCTCCGCCACGAGGACCTGCACCTCGCCAACGCCCGCGGCGTCGGCAACAAGGTCGTGCTCTTCGGGGCGCGCACCGGCGGCGACGGCATCGGCGGCGCGTCGATCCTCGCCTCGGACAGCTTCGCCGACGGCGGCCCGACCAAGCGCCCGGCCGTCCAGGTCGGCGACCCGTTCGCCGAGAAGGTGCTCATCGAGTGCTGCCTCGAGCTGTTCCGCAAGGACCTCGTCGAGGGCATCCAGGACCTCGGCGCGGCCGGCATCTCCTGCGCCACCTCCGAGCTCGCCTCGAACGGCGACGGCGGCATGTTCATCGAGCTCGACTCGGTGCTGCTGCGCGATCCCTCGCTGACGGCCGAGGAGATCCTGATGTCGGAGTCGCAGGAGCGGATGATGGCGGTCGTCCGCCCCGAGAAGCTCGACGCGTTCCTCGAGGTCGTCCGCAAGTGGGACGTCGAGACCAGCGTGCTCGGCGAGGTCACCGACTCCGGCCGCCTGATCATCAACTGGCACGGCGAGGAGATCGTGAACGTCGACCCGCGCACCGTCGCCGTCGACGGCCCGGTCTACGAGCGCCCGATCGCCTACCCCGCCTGGCTCGACGCCCTGCAGGCCGACTCCTCCTCGCGCCTGCCGCGCTCGACCGAGGGCGACGCCCTGCGCGCCGAGACTCTCGCGCTGCTCGGCTCCGCGAACCTCGCCGACAAGAGCTGGATCACCTCGCAGTACGACCGCTACGTGCTCGGCAACACCGCGCTGAGCTACCCCGACGACGGCGGCATGGTCCGCGTCGATGAGGAGTCCGGACTGGGCTTCGCCGTCGCCACCGATGCCAACGGCCGCTGGTGCCAGCTCGACCCCGCGCAGGGCGCGCGCCTCGCGCTCGCCGAGGCGTTCCGCAACGTCGCCGTCACCGGAGCGACCCCCGTCGCCGTCTCGGACTGCCTCAACTTCGGCAGCCCGGAGAACCCCGAGGTGATGTGGCAGTTCCGCGAGGCCGTCGGCGCGCTCGCCGACGCCTGCCTCGAGCTCGAGATCCCCGTCACCGGCGGCAACGTCTCGTTCTACAACCAGACCGGCGACGTGCCGATCTTCCCGACCCCTGTCGTCGGCGTGCTCGGCGTCATCGACGACGTCGCCCGCCGCATCCCCTCCGGCTGGCAGGACGAGGGCGACAACGTCTACCTCCTCGGCGTCACCCGCGACGAGCTCGACGGCTCCGCCTGGGCCGGCACCGTGCACGACCACCTCGGCGGGCGTCCCCCGCAGCTCGACCTCACCGCCGAGAAGTCGCTCGCCGAGCTGATCGCGGCCGGCTCGACCGAGTCGCTGATCGCCTCCGCGCACGACCTCGCCGACGGCGGACTCGTCGTCGCGCTGGCCGAGTCCGCGATGCGCTTCGGCGTCGGCGTGCGGATCTGGCTCGACGAGCTGATGGAGCGCGACGGCGTCGACGCCACCGCCGCCCTCTTCTCGGAGTCGACCGGCCGCGTGCTGGTGTCCGTGCCGCGCGAGGACGACGTGAAGTTCCGCGGGCTCTGCGAGGGCCGCGGCTACCCCGTGCTCCGGATCGGGGTCACCGACGCCGAGTCCCCCGTCGTCGAGGTCCAGGGCCTCTTCACGGTGCCGCTCGAGGAGCTGCGCACCGTGAACGGCGCCGTGCTGCCGTCCCGCTTCGCCTGACGCGGGGCGGCTCCGCTCCGGAGCCCGCCCCACCCTCCAAAAGTTGCGGTAGTCGCGCTCGACTACCGCAACTTCGGAGGACTCGCCCGCACCGCCCGCCGGGGCACCCGCCCGAGCCTCCAGAAGTTGCGGTAGTCGCGCGCCGCTACCGCAACTTTCGAGGAGTGGGGCGGGCGAGTCTCCGCGGGTGCGTCGCGCGTGCGCAGAAGTTGTCGTACTCGGGAAGCGCGTACGACAACTCTTGAGGAGTGGGCGCCGGGACCGGAGCGCGGGTTCCGGGATTACGGAATGTTTGCAATAGTGGAGGCATGACCTCCGAACGTGACCTCGCCGGCGAGCTCGACGAGCTGCGGGAACGGCTCGAGCGGCTCGAGGGGGCCGCGCTCGTCGCGACGCCCGGCAGCACCGCGGCCGCCCCGGCGCAGGACGACCCGTTCTGGGCGCTCAGCGCGCTCAAGGAACGCCTGCCCTCGCCGGGCGGAGTCGTGTTCGCGGGTGCCGTCGCCACTCCGGCCGGGCCGGTCGAGTGGCAGTACGGCCTCAGCACCGACGCGTTCTTCGAGCGCGACTGGGGGTCGAGCCCGGGCCCGGCGGCGCTGGCCGCGCTGGGCAGCCCGGTGCGCCTGCGCTTCCTGCAGGCCGTCGCGGGCGGAGTCGAGACGGTCGCGCAGCTCGCCGAGAGCGAGGGTGCCGGCACGACCGGCCAGATCTACCACCACGTCAACCAGCTGGTCGCGGCGGGCTGGCTCGAGGCGCGAGGGCGCGGGCGCTACGGCATCCCGCCCGAGCGGCTGGTGCCCCTGCTGACGATCCTTCTCGCCGCAGGAGGTCCCCGATGAGAACCCGAACCCGCCTGATCGCCGCCGCCGCGGCCGTCGCCGTGCTCGCCGGAGGGGTGCTGCTGCGCCCGCCGGCGCCCCGGCTCTCGGACGAGCGCACCGGCGACGCCGCGATCGCCCAGTGGCTGTCCGAGCAGGCCGACGGCACGCGCGACCGGCTCGTCGCCGCGGTCGTCACTCCCGACGGCGTCCGCTTCGCCGGACTCGGCGCCGACGAGAGCACGGAGGTCGAGATCGGCTCGGTGACCAAGACGATGACGGCGCTGCTCCTCGCGCAGAGCGCCGACGCCGGGACGGTCGCCCTCACCGATCGCTTCGGCGACCACGCGGAGCTGGGCGGCTTCGACGGCACGCTGGAGGAGCTGGCGAGCCATCGCTCCGGGCTCCCGCGCCTGTCCTCGGCGCCGCTCGACCTGGCGGCGACGCTCGTCGCGCAGCTGCGCGGCGTCGATCCGTACACGACCTTCTCGCCGGACGACGTCCTGCGCCAGGCGGCGAGCGCCGGCGGCGGGACGGACGAGGTCGCCTACTCCAACCTCGGTGTCGCCGTCCTGGGGCAGACCCTCGCCCGGGCGGAGGGAGCCGACTACGCCGACCTCGTGCAGGAGCGGATCTTCACGCCGCTCGGGATGACCGGCAGCTCGGCCCCCGTCTCGGCGGACGCCCTCGCGCCGGACGCGCCCACGGGCTACTCCGAGAGCGGCCGCTCGGTCGGCCCGTGGACACTCGAGGGCTACGCACCGGCCGGAGGCGTCCGCTCGACCGCCGCGGACATGGCGCGGTACGCGAGCGCCCTGCTCACCGACGACCCGGCGCTCGGCGTCCCGGCCGCGACCGTCCTCGAGCCGCGCTTCGACGCCGGCGACGGCGACCGCATCGGCCTCGCCTGGTTCACCTCCCCGGCGGCGGGCGGCGGCTCGACGACCTGGCACAACGGCGGCACCGCCGGCTACGCGACCATGCTCGCGATGGACCGGGAGCGCGGCGTCGCCGTCTTCGTGAACTCGAGCACCGCGACCTCGGTCGACGCGCTCGGCCTCGACCTGCTCGCCCACGTCCTGGAGGAGGAGGCATGATCCTCGCCACGCTGATCGCCCTCGCCGTCTCGGTCTTCACCGTCGGCCGCTTCGCACTCGGGAGCATCCCCTCGCGCCGCACGGCGAAGCACCTCGACCGCGATCGCCTGCGCGTGCTCACCCGCGGCGTCGAGTCGGCGCTCGTGCTGCTGCTGGTGCGGGTGCTCGCCGACTGGACGCTGGTGACCCTCGTGCCGTGGTTCGCGCTCGTGGCGCTGGCGGCGGCCGGGGCGTTCGGCGCCGTGACGCGCTGGCACGCCCTCCCTTGGCTCGAGGACCCGGCGAAGCGCCGCGCCCGGACCACCGGCTTCGCCGGCACGGTCGCCCTCTCGGCCGTGCTCGTCGGCGTGATCGGGCTCTGACCGACGCGCCGCCCATGGTGGTCGAGCAGCCCCGCAGGGGCGTATCGAGACCAACGGCCGGCGGCAGGGCCGGCTCAGCCGGCCTGGGTCGGCAGCGGCTCGGGCTCGGCGTTGTCGAGGACGCGGCCGTTCTGGTCGCCGACGGTCAGGACCGTCGATGGGCTGAGGTTGAGGGTGTCGCCGCCGAAGAGGCTGGTCAGGGTGACGCCGTCGCGGCGCACGGAGTTGAGGGCGTCGAGGTAGTCGGGGCTCACGCAGAAGCGGTCGGCGATCCACGCCGGGTTGTCACCCGCGGCGACGACATAGGCGGCGGGCGTGCCGTCGGTCGCGGTGCGCGTCGTCCCGGCCGCGCCCTCGCGGGTCCCCCGGTCGCGCACGACCTCGAGGTCGACGTCGCCGATCGAGCCGCCGCCGGCCAGGTCGGAGATCACGCACTCGCCGGTCGCGGCGACGGGCACCGGCGCGAGCGAGACGCTCGGCACGGGACGCGGACCGGCGTCGGCGCTCGGCGCACTCGTGGCGGTCGCGGAACTCGCCGCACCGGCCTCGGCGGTCGGCGCCGCGTCCGGGATGTCGGCCGCCGACGTGCAGCCGGCGAGCAGGAGGGTGCTCGCGAGCACGATCACGATGCGCTGAGTCGTCTTCGATGCCACTCCCAGACTCTAACCCGCAGCGCGATTGACCTCCTCCCCCGCTGAATCCCATCGCCGACGCCTGTTGGACACCGGGCCCGCGACGGCGTCAACTGGAGGCATGCAGTACACGAATCTCGGCCGCACCGGTCTGTCCGTCTCCCGCGCCGTCCTGGGCACCATGAACTTCGGCCCGGAGACCAGCGAGCCCGACTCGTTCGCGATCATGGACCGCGCGCACGAGCTCGGCGTCAACTTCTTCGACACCGCGAACGTCTACGGCGGCGAGGGTGGACGCGGCGCGACGGAGGAGATCGTCGGCCGCTGGTTCGCGCAGGGCGCCGAGCGCCGCGAGCGCACCGTCCTCGCGACCAAGCTCTACGGCGACATGGAGCAGCACGCCGCTCCCGGCGCCGAGCGCGGCCGCGACTCCTGGCCCAACGGCGGGCGGCTCTCCGCCCTCAACATCCGCCGCGCGCTCGACGACAGCCTGCGCCGCCTGCAGACCGACCACATCGACCTGTACCAGTTCCACCACGTCGACCGCACGACGCCGTGGGACGAGATCTGGCAGGCGATGGAGGTCGCGGTCCAGCAGGGCAAGGTCCTCTACGTCGGCTCGAGCAACTTCGCCGGCTGGCACATCGCGCAGGCGCAGGAGGCGGCGCGCGACCGCCGCTTCACCGGCCTCTCCTCCGAGCAGTCGATCTACAACCTGCTCGTCCGCGACATCGAGCGCGAGGTCCTGCCCGCCGCCCAGCACTACGGGCTCGGCGTCATCCCCTGGTCGCCGCTGCAGGGCGGCCTGCTCGGTGGCGTGATCGAGAAGACGGAGTCGGGCAGCCGTCGCGCCTCCGCCCGCTCGCTCGAGGCGATCGAGAAGAACCGCCCCGCGCTGGAGCAGTACGAGGCCTTCGCCCGCGAGCGCGGGATCGCGCCGGGGGAGCTCGCGCTCGCCTGGCTGCTGCACCAGCCGGGCGTCACCGGTCCGATCACCGGGCCGCGGACGATGGAGCAGCTCGAGAGCGCCGTCGCCGCCGTCGAGATCGCGCTGGAGCCCGCGGACCTCGCCCGCCTCGACGAGATCTTCCCCGGGCACCGCACGGCGCCGGAGGACTACGCCTGGTGAGCCGCCTGTCCGCGGGGCGCTCGCGGACGTCGACATCCACAGCTTCCATGCTGATCGAGTAGCCCGCGCAGCGGGCGTATCGAGATCCACCACCGCCGGAAGCCGAGTCTGCAGACCCCCCTCCGGACAGCGGCGGGTCTCGATACGCCCCTGCGGGGCTACTCGACCAGCGTGAGGACCACCCCCGCCCGGAAGACGAGCACGCGGTGACCACCCCTACCCAGAAGACGAGCACGCGGCGACCACCCGCCTCACCGGAAAGAGACCCCATGAAGCAGCGCAGCATCGGCGACATCAGCGTCGGCAGCATCGGACTCGGCGGCATGCCGATGTCGATCGAGGGCCGCCCCGACCGCGAGCGGTCGATCGCCACGATCCACGCCGCCCTCGACGCCGGCGTCACCCTCATCGACACGGCGGACGCCTACCACCAGGGCGGCGACGCCGACCTCGGCCACAACGAGCTGCTCATCGCCGAGGCGCTCCGCGGCTACGGCGGCGACACCTCCGGGGTGCTCGTCGCCACCAAGGGCGGGCACCTCCGCCCCGAGCCGGGAGTCTGGACCCAGGACGGCCGCCCCGAGTACCTCAAGGAGGCGGCCCGCGCCTCCGCGCAGCGCCTCGGCGTCGACGCGATCGGCCTCTACCAGTACCACCGCCCCGACCCGGAGGTGCCCTACGCCGACTCGATCGGCGCGCTCGCCGAGCTGCTCGACGAGGGAGTGATCCTCCGCGCCGGCATCTCGAACGCCGACCCGGACCAGATCCGCGAGGCGCACGGGATCCTCGGCGACCGCCTGGTCTCCGTGCAGAACCAGTTCTCGCCGAAATTCCGCTCCAGCGAGCCGGAGCTCGAGCTCTGCGCCGAGCTGGGCCTCGCCTTCCTGCCGTGGAGCCCGCTGGGCGGCATCACCTCGGCCGCCGAGCTGGGCACATCGTTCGCGGCGTTCGCCACCGTCGCCGAGGCGCACGACGTCTCGCCGCAGGTGGTCTGCCTGGCCTGGGAGCTGGCGAAGTCGCCCACCGTCATCCCGATCCCGGGATCGTCGCGCCCCGAGAGCATCCGCGACTCCGCCACGGCGGCCGACCTCGAGCTGACCGCGGAGGAGCTCGCCTCGCTCGACTGAGCGCGGCGGATCTCGATACGCCCGCTGCGCGGGCTCCTCAATCGATATGCGGGGCCCGCCCCGCCGGCCGTCGGTCAGCGGGCGGCGGCGGCGGCCGGCAGGGCCGCGACGAAGGCGCGGGCCGCGGCCGTCGGCCGCTCGGGGAGGGCGACCATCGTGCGCCAGACGAGCAGCGGGTCCTCCAGCGGCACCGCGCGCAGGCCGGCCGGACGCTTCTCGGCGAAGTGCGCCGGCACGACCGCCACGCCCATGCCGTACTCGACGAGGTCGAGCAGGGTGTGCACGTCGTTCACCTCGAGCTCCACCTCGAACGCCAGGCCGTGCGCGGCGAACGCCTGGGCGGCGAGGTGGCTCGCGCCCCAGTGCTCCTGCAGGCCGACGATCGTCTGCCCCTCGAGGTCCGGGATCCGGCACACCGGCCGGTCGGCCAGCGGATGCTCCGGATGCGCGAGCACCGCGAAGCCCTCGCTGGCGAGCGGCCGCGTGACCACTCCGGCCGGCACCGCGCCGATGTCGGCGACCAGCGCGAGATCCAGCCGCCCGCTGCCCACGGCGTCCAGCAGCGTGCCCGAGCCGTCGTGGGTCAGCCGCAGCCCGACGCCCGGGTGCTGCTCCCGGAAGGTCGCGAGCTCGCGCGGCAGGTGCACGCCGCCGAGGCACTCCTCGGTGCCGACCGCGAGACTCCCCCGCAGCACGCCCTGCACCGCCAGCACGGCGTCGCGAGCGGCGAGCGCGCTGGCGACCGACTGCTCCGACTCCGCGAGCATCGCCCGGCCGGCCGGCGTCAGCTCGACCCGGCGGGTGCTCCGGGTGAACAGCGGGCTGCCCAGCTCGCTCTCGAGCGCCCGGATCGACGCCGACAGGCCCGACTGCGAGATCTGCAGGGCGCTCGCCGCGCGGGTGAAGTGCTGCTCCTTCGCGACGGCGAGGAAGTGTTCGAGCTGGCGCAGTTCCATGGGTCCATCCTCCTCGCGCGCGGGCACCACCGGGACCGGTTGCGCCGGCGGCTCAGCGCCCGACGGCTCCGCGCCCGGTGGCTCCGCGCCCGGCGGACCGGCCCACCCGGCCTAGCGCTCCGCCGAGATCGCCAGCACCACGTCGGTGAGCGTCGCCCGGAGCCGCTCGAGCGCGGCCTCCTCCGAGTCGCCCTCGAGGATCGAGGTCTTCACCGCGTCGTCGTAGCTCGCGATCAGCAGGCGGACGGCCGTGGTCGGCGCCAGCGAGAAGTCGCGGTGCACCTGCTGCAGCGCCCCCCGCACGATGTCGACGAGGGTCGCGTCGAAGCCCGCCCGGAAGGCGCTGTACTGCGGAGCGATCGCCGCGTCGCGCAGCGCTAGCAGCTCGAACTCGGACTGCACGACGCACCAGCGCCGGCTGTCGGTGAACGGCCCCTGCAGGAAGTCGAGGATGACGACCGCGAGCGTCTCGGGAGTCAGCGGCTCGTCCGATTCGGCGACCTTGGGGATCGTGCGCCCCATCTGCTCGACCAGGCCGTCCAGGCGGGCGCCGTTCTCCCGCTGCATCAGCGCGAAGAACAGCTCCTCCTTCGTGGAGAAGTTGGAGTAGAAGGCGCCGCGGCTGAACCCCGCGCGCTCGCAGATCTGCTCGACCGAGGCCGTGTGCACGCCGGTCTCGGCGAAGACGTCGTACGCGGCGTCGAGGAGCCGCTCGCGCGTCCGGCCTCTGCGGGAGGTCTCGACGGAGTCGGTCATCCTGAGTCCTTCCCGGGCGGGCGTCGGCGGTGTTGAGATACATCACTGTATCGGATACATTCGCGTATCGGATACGTTCGTGTATCGAGCACGGTCGTGCATCGTGCACGTCGCCTCCCGCGCGTTCGTGCTGACGGCACGACCGCGCTCTCCGAGCACAGAGTCGTGTCCCTTTCCGCTCCCCCGTCGTCAGGAGACACGCGTGTCGTCGATGCTCTACCGACTCGGCCGCTGGGTGTTCCGCGCCCACCGGCTGGTCGCCGTCCTCTGGCTCGCCGTCGTCGTTCTCGCGGGCGGTGGCGCGCTGCTGCTCAACCAGGGCACGGACAACACGTTCTCCATCCCCGGCACCCAGTCGCAGACCGCGCTGGACCAGCTCGAGCGCACCTTCCCCCAGGTCAGCGGCACCTCGGCGCGCTACGTCGTCGTCGCGCCCGACGGCGGCAGCGTCGAGGACGCGGACATCAGCGGCCCGGTCGGCGAGGCGGTCACCGCGCTCGAGGCGATCGACGGCGTCGCCGCGGTCACCGACCCCTACTCCGACACCGTCGAGGGCACGATCTCCGAGGCCGGCAACGCGCTGGTCATCACCACGCAGATGGACGGCTCCGCCACCACGACCTCCGAGGCGTCGCGGGACGCGCTCCAGGCCGAGGCCACCACCCTCCAGGACGCGCTCCCCGCGGGCGCCGTGGTCTCGCTCGGCGGCGACCTCTTCTCCCAGAGCCTGCCCGGCGTCACCGTCACCGAGGGGATCGGCCTCCTCGTGGCGCTGGTCGTCCTGGTGCTCACCTTCGGCTCGTTCCTCGCCGCCGGCATGCCGCTGGTGACCGCGCTGCTCGGCGTCGCGCTCTCGATGTCCGCGATCTTCATCGCGACCCGCTTCGCCTCGATCTCCTCCACCACGCCGCTGCTGGCGCTGATGCTCGGCCTCGCGGTCGGCATCGACTACGCGCTCTTCATCATCAGCCGGCACCAGGACCAGCTGAAGCAGGGCATGGCGCCGGAGGAGTCGGCCGCCCGCGCGACCGCGACCGCCGGCTCCGCGGTCGTCTTCGCCGGCCTGACCGTCATCATCGCGCTCGCCGGCCTCTCGGTCGCGGGCATCCCGTTCCTCACCACGATGGGCATCGCGGCGGCGGGCGGAGTCGCCATCGCCGTGGTCATCGCGCTCACGCTCACCCCCGCGCTGCTCGGCTTCGCCGGCGAGCGCCTCCGGCCGAAGGAGCGGAAGGCGAAGAAGGCCGCGGCGAAGAAGGCTGCCGCGACCTCCGGCGCCGAGAAGGCCGCCGTGGCCACCGGCGCCCACACCGACCCCGACGCCGCCGAGGACGCGACCGCCCCCTCCCCGGGCTCGCACGTGCACGCCGAGGTCCCGCGCGGCTTCTTCCGCGGCTGGGTGCGCGTCGTCACCCGCTTCCCGATCCTCACGATCATCGCCGTCGTCGGCGTGCTCGGCATGGCGTCGATCCCGGCGCTGAGCCTCCGCCTCGCCCTGCCCGACGCCGGCTACCAGGCCGAGGGCACGCCCGCGCGCGACACCTACGACCTGCTCGCCGAGAACTTCGGCCCCGGCTACAACGGCCCGCTCATCGTCACCGGCACGATCATCGGCTCGACCGATCCGCTCGGCCTGATGGCCGACCTCAAGACCGAGATCGAGGGCCTGGACGGCGTCGCCTCCGTGCCGCTCGCCACCCCGAACGAGACCGCCGACACCGGGATCATCCAGGTGATCCCCGAGGGCGGCCCGGACTCCGAGGCCACCAAGGCGCTGGTCGCCGAGATCCGCGACAAGCACGACTACTTCGAGGAGACCTACGGGGTCGACCTCGCGGTCACCGGGCAGACCGCGGTCGGCATCGACATCTCCGACACCCTCGCGAACGCGCTGCTGCCGTTCGGCCTGCTGGTCGTCGGGCTCTCGCTGGTGCTGCTGACGATGGTCTTCCGCTCGCTCTGGGTGCCGCTCAAGGCGACGCTCGGCTACCTGCTCTCCGTCGGCGCGTCCTTCGGCGCCGTCGCGGCGGTCTTCGAGTGGGGCTGGTTCGCCGACGCCCTGCACGTGGACAAGACCGGCCCGATCATCAGCTTCATGCCGATCATCCTGATGGGCGTGCTCTTCGGGCTGGCGATGGACTACGAGGTGTTCCTCGTCTCGCGGATGCGCGAGGACTACGTGCACGGCCGTCCGGCCCGCGCGGCGGTCGAGTCGGGCTTCGTCGGCTCGGCGAAGGTCGTGACCGCGGCGGCGATCATCATGTTCTCCGTCTTCGCGGCGTTCGTGCCGGAGGGCGACACCAACATCAAGCCGATCGCGCTCGGCCTGGCGGTGGGCGTGTTCGTCGACGCCTTCATCGTCCGGATGACGCTGGTGCCCGCGGTGCTGCACCTCCTCGGCGACCGCGCCTGGCACATGCCGCGCTGGCTCGACCGGGTGCTCCCCTCCTTCGACGTGGAGGGCGAGGGCCTGACCAAGGAGCTCGCGCTCGCCGACTGGCCCGAGCCCGGCGCCACCGACGCGGTCGCGGCCGAGGGGCTGTGCCTCGACGGTCCCGACGGCCCGGTCTACCGCGACGTCGACGTGCGGGTGCCCGCGGGCGGCGCGCTCGTCGTGCACGGCCCGCACCGCTCGGGCCGCACCGCGCTGCTGCTGACGATCGCGGGGCGCCTCGCCCCCGACGCCGGCCGGCTCAAGGTCGACGGCCTCGTCGTGCCGATCCGCTCCTCCGCGGTCCGCGGGCGCGTCGGACTCGTCCGGCTCGCCGGCGCGGTCGATCCGGTGGCCGAGGTGCGCGCGGCGCTCGAGACGGCCCCGCCGCTGCTCGTGCTCGACGACCTCGACACCGTCACCGACCCGCAGCTTCGCGACGGCATCCGCGCCGAGCTCGACCGGGCCCGCGCGAAGGCCGCGCAGAAGGAGCACTCCTTCACGGTGATCGCCTCCTCCGTCGACGCGGACGCGCTCGACGACCTCCTCCCCACCGACCGCGGCGAGCTCGCGGTCTCCCCCGCGGCCGAGCGCCGCGCTATCGCGAAGGTCCGCTGACAGATGGCTCTCTTCTCCCTCGAACGCCCCCGCGGCGTCAAGAAGGTGTCCTGGGTGACCCTTCTCGGCATCGTCCTCGTCCCGCTCGTCATCGGCGGCCTGCTCGTCTGGGCGCTGTGGAACCCGACCGAGCGCCTCGACACCATCACGGCCGCGGTCGTGAACGAGGACACCCCCGTCGAGCTCAACGGGCAGACCGTGCCGCTCGGCCGCCAGCTCGCGGCCGGGCTCGTCACCGGCGGGGAGACGGACGCGGCGACGCCCGCGCCCTCCGCGTCCGGCACTCCGTCTCCCTCCGCGAGCCCCGCGGCGAACGTCTCGGGCTCCGACTCCACCGGCAACTTCACCTGGGTCCTCACCGACAAGGACGACGCGGCGAAGGGCCTCGCCGACGGCAGCTACGCGACCGTCGTCACGATCCCGTCCTCGTTCTCGGCCGCCGCGACCTCCTACGCCGGAGACGCCGCCGCCGCGACGAAGGCCACGATCGACATCGCCACCAGCGAGAAGGCGAAGCTCGTCGACGACGCCATCTCGGCGACGGTCACCAGCACGGCGACGGCGCTGCTGAACACGCAGCTGACCACCGCGTACCTCGAGAACATCTACGTCGGCTTCAACACCCTGAACGAGCAGATCGGCCAGGCGGCGGACGGCGCCGGCACCCTCGCCGACGGCGCCGACCAGCTCGGCACCGGCGCGTCGACGCTCGCCGACGGCACCAGCACGCTCGCGGACGGCATCGACGACCTCGCCACCGGCGCCTCCGGCCTCTCCGGCGGAGTCGCGCAACTCGGCACGGGCGCGTCGTCCCTGGCGGACGGCGTCGCGCAGGTGGGCACCGGTGCCTCCGACCTCTCGGGCGGCGTCTCGCAGCTCGCGAGCGGCGCGCAGCAGTCGGCCGACGGCGCGACGCAGCTCGCGACGGGAGCGGGCTCGCTCGCCGACGGCCTCGACGGTCTCGCCGCGGGAGTCTCGGCGCTGGGCGACACCGCCGCGACCGCCTCCGGGCTCGCCGCCCGGTCCGCGACCACCACCGGCACCTCGCTCGGCACCATCGCCGCGCTCGCGCAGTCCTGCGCCGCGACCGACCCCGTCTGCGCCGCCATCCTCGCGGAAGCCGGCAGCCAGCTCGACACCACGAACCAGGCCGGCGCGCTCTACCAGGCGGGCGCGACCGCTCAGTACGCCACGGGCATCTCGGCCGGCATCAACGACGGAGCGAACGGTCAGCCGTCGCTCGTCGCCGGGACCGCGCAGTCGGCCGCCGGAGCGCGCGGCGTCGCCGACGGAGCGACCGCCCTCGCGGGCGGCCTGAGCCAGCTCTCGACCGGCGCCGCCACGGCCGCCGGCGGAGCGTCGCAACTCGCCACCGGCGCCGCCTCCGCCGCCGACGGCGCACGCCAGCTGGCGACCGGCGCGACCTCGGCCGCGGACGGGGCCGCGCAGCTCTCGACCGGCGCCTCCTCGGCGGCCGACGGAGCACGACAGCTCGCCGACGGCGCGGGCGGAGTCTCGGACGGCGCCCTCCAGCTCGCCGACGGCACCCGCTCGCTCGCGACCGGCCTCGACGCGGCCGTCGCCCAGCTGCCGACCTACACGGAGTCGGAGTCGCAGAACCTCGCCGACGTCGTCTCCGACCCGGTCGAGAACTCGAGCGGCAGCACGGACCTCTTCGGAGCGTCGAGCGTGCCGTTCTTCGCGACGATCGCGCTCTGGCTCGGCGCCCTGGCGACCTTCCTCGTGCTCGCCGCGTTCTCGCACCGCGCGCTCTCCTCGACCCGCTCCTCCGCGGCGCTGGCGCTGTCCTCCTACGTGCCGGCCCTCGTGATCGGACTCGTGCAGGGCCTCGCCGTCGCGATCGTGATGAGCGCGGTCGCGAGCCTCGACCTCGTGACCTGGTTCGGCTTCGCCGCGCTGGCGATGCTCGCGGGGGCGTCGTTCGCCGCCGTGAACCAGGGCCTGGTCGCCCTGCTCGGCGGGCTCGGCCGCTTCGTCTCGATGGTCGCCGCGGTGATCGGCCTCGGCGCCGGCATCATCTCGACGGTCCCGGGCGTCTTCGACGACGCCCTCGCCTTCCTGCCGCTCTCCGCCGCGCAGAACGCGCTGGCCGGCGTGGTCGAGGGCACCGGCGGCGTCGCCGCCGCCGTCGTCGGCCTGCTGATCTGGCTGCTCTTCGGCCTCCTCCTGACGGTCGCCGCCATCGCCCGCCGCCGCGTCACCTCGGTCCGCGCCCTGACCCGCCCCGTCGAGGCCTGACCCCTCCCCTCCGCGAGATGCCACTTGTGCACGCGACACGCCGTGTCGAGCGTGCACAAGTGGCATCTCGCGGGAGGGGTCAAGACGTCCAGCATCACGGAGCGGCCGCCGCAGGCGCCTCCCAGGCTGGTCGAGCAGCCGCCGAAGGCGGCGTATCGAGACCCGCCGTCCTCAGCAGGCCGCGTCTGCAGACTCCACTCCTGACGCCGGTGGATCTCGATACGCCCGCTCCGCGGGCTACTCGATCAGCATGAAGCGGGGGCCGCTCGGTGAGCGGCCGCCCACCCTGTCGGGCGGGCACCCTCCGATGCTGGTCGAGCAGCCGCCGCAGGCCCGCACCCATCCTGGTCGAGTAGCCCCGAAGGGGCGTATCGAGACCCACCCGAGCGAACCCGCCGAGAGCGTCAGTCCGCCGCGCCGCTCGCGATCTGCTCGTGGTGGTGGATGACCTCGGCGACGATGAAGCCGAGGAACTTCTCCGCGAAGGCCGGGTCGAGGTGCGCGTCCTCCGCCAGGGCCCGCAGCCGAGCGATCTGGCGCGACTCGCGGTCGAGGTCGGCGGGCGGCAGCCCGTGCGCCGCCTTCAGCCGCCCGACCTTCTGGGTGAACTTGAAGCGCTCGGCGAGCAGGTGGATCAGTGCCGCGTCGATGTTGTCGATGCTCTGACGGATCTGCTCGAGCTCGGCCAGCGCCTCGGCGTCCGACCCCTCGCGCGACGGTTCCTCGATCATGCCTCCGACCCTAACGGACGGGCACGACGCACTCCTGCCGTGGCAGACCTCCGGCTCGCGGAGGCACCTCCGGCACGCCGAAAGCCGCAGTTCCCGCGAGCCCGACCCGTCATCACGAGCCCGAGTTCGACCCCCGCCAAGCTCCGGCACGCAGAAACACCCCGGGCACGCGAAATCTCGCGATTTCCACGAGCCCCAGCCAGAATCGCGAGCCGAAGCTCGACCCCACCGACCCCCGGCACGCACAAACGCTTCCGGCACGTCGAATCCCGCGATTCCCGCGAGCCCGAGCCGGAATCACGAGCCGAAGGCGGCGGCACGACGAAGGCCCCCGCCCGTCACCGGGCAGGGGCCTTCGAGGAGAGGCGGCGTCAGTCGACGATGTTGAGGACGACGTCCACGTTGCCGCGGGTCGCGTTCGAGTACGGGCACATGGTGTGCGCCTTCTCGGCGACGGCGTGCGCGTCCGCCGAGCTCGCCTTGGGGACATGGATGTCGAGCTCGACCGCGAGGCCGAAGCCGCCGTCGTCGTTCTTGCCGATCGAGACGCTCGCCGACACCTGCGCGTCGGTGGTGTCGATCGAGAGCGCCTTGCCGGAGCCGTGCAGCGCGCTGAGGAAGCAGGCCGCGAAGCCGGCGGCGAAGAGCTGCTCCGGGTTCGTGCCCTCGCCGGAGCCGCCGAGCTCCTGGGGCGGGCGGGTGTCGAGGTCGAGCCGGTCGTCCTCGGTGCGGACGTGGCCGTCGCGTCCTCCACCGGAGGCGTGGGCGATGGCGGTGTAGAGAGCATCCATCCCTCCATCACACCACTGCGCGGCCGGGAGCGGGGTGAGCGTCGGGTGCACGTCCTCTCGACATCGCCGGCGCTCGGCACGGCCCTCACCCGGGAAGAGCCTCCGAACCGCGCCGTCCGGCCGTCAACCCCCTCCCGGCTCCGCGTCACCGGGTGTCGCCTGGAATCACGCATCCGGCGCACGCCGGAGAACCACCGGCGTCATCGCCGGGAGAAGGAGGAAGCATGCGCGCACTCACGTGGCAGGGCGTCGAGAAGGTCTCGGTCGAGACCGTTCCCGATCCCCGCATCCAGCAGCCGACGGACGCCATCGTCCGGATCACCTCGACCGCCATCTGCGGCTCCGACCTGCACCTGTACCGCCTGCTCGGCCCGTACCTCGACAAGGGCGACATCCTCGGCCACGAGCCGATGGGCGTCGTCGAGGAGGTCGGCGCGGGCATCACCAAGCTCAAGGTCGGCGACCGCGTCGTCGTCCCGTTCAACATCTCCTGCGGCGAGTGCTTCATGTGCCGTCGCGGCCTGCAGTCGCAGTGCGAGACCACCCAGGTGACCGAGTACGGCTCCGGAGCCTCGCTCTTCGGCTACACGAAGATGTACGGCCAGGTCCCCGGCGGCCAGGCGGAGTTCCTCCGCGTGCCGCTCGCCGACTACAACACCGTCGTCGTCGACACCGTCCTGCCGGACGAGAACTACCTCTTCCTCAGCGACATCGTGCCGACGGCCTGGCAGGGCGTCGAGTACGCGAACGTGCCCGACGGCGGCTCGCTCGTCGTCTTCGGCCTCGGCCCGGTCGGCCAGTTCGCCGCCCGCATCGGCGCGCACAAGGGCTACCGCGTGCTCGCGGTCGACCCGGTCGCCGAGCGCCGCGCGATGGCCGCCCGGCACGGCATCGAGGTCTTCGACTTCACGGACGACATCAACGAACAGCTGCGCGACCTCACCGAGGGCCGCGGCCCCGACTCCGTCGTCGACGCGGTCGGCATGGAGGCGCACGGCTCGCCGATGGGCTCGTTCGCGCAGACCGTCGCCGGGCTGCTGCCCGACCCGATCGCGCGGAAGGCGATGGACACGGTCGGCGTCGACCGGCTCGCCGCGGTCGTCTCCTCGCTCGACCTGGTGCGCCGCGGCGGCACGGTCTCGCTGAGCGGCGTCTACGGCGGCGAGGCGGACCCGCTGCCGTTGAAGTCGATGTTCGACAAGCAGATCACCCTGACGATGGGCCAGTGCAACGTGAAGCGCTGGATCGACGACCTGCTGCCGCTGGTCGAGGACTCGAGCGACCCGCTGGGCGTCAACGACCTCGTCACCCACCGCGCCCCCCTCGAGGACGCCCCCGGCCTCTACGAGACGTTCCAGAAGAAGGAGGACGGCTGCATCAAGGTCGTCCTGCAGCCGTAGCGGGCGACGCCGGGTCTCGATACGCGCCTGGCGGCGCTACTCGACCAGCGTGGATCGCTCATGCTGATCGAGTAGCCGCGGCACGCGGCGTATCGAGATCCCTCCGCCCGGACACGACTCAGGCGGCGTCCCCGAGGGGGCGCCGCCTGAGTCGTGGTGCGGGGTAGACCTACTTGAAGACGTCCTTGATGTCCTCGCCGGTCTGCTTCGCGGAGGCCGCGGCCTGGTCCTTCTGGCCCTCGGCCTTCAGGCTGTCGTCGTTCTTGTGGTCGCCCAGGGCTTCCTTCGCCTTGCCGGCGATGTCCTGAGCGGCGTTCTTGATCTTGTCATCGAGCCCCATAGTGGTGCCTCCTTCGTGATCGTCGTGCGCTGAACTGTCACCCGAAGGTAGGAGCCGTTTCTGCTCGTCGGCTGGGAGCCGGAAGGGGCTTGCCCGGACGATCGCCGAGGTGCCACGATCGTCGGTCGCCCGCTCCCGGCCGGGTCACATGACGGGCGTCGCGGTGTCCGACGGCGCGGTCTGCGTCGGCTCCATCGTGGGCGTGCGGGTCGAGCCGTCGTCGGCGCTGGTGGGCACGGCGCTCCCGGACTGGTTCGGGGTCTGCGCGTCGCCGGTGCAGCCCGCGAGCAGGCCGATGGTCAGGGCGGAGGCGCCGAGCGCGCCGAGGACGCGCACGGTGCGGGACGGTCGAGTGCTGAGCATGGGGTGCCTTTCCGGAAGCGGAGACGGGGCGGTCGTGCCCCCATCCCCGTCGACGCTAGGCAGCGCTCCGCGCCGACGAGAAGGGCTTGACGCGCCGGTCCACCGGATCCGGAGCCGACGCCCAGGAAGCGCCGTCTCGGCGTCAGAGCACGGATGCGCGGGATCGTACGCCCTCACGCCTTCAGTCCGCTACGCCCTATCTCGTTGCGCGGCGCACTGTCCAGACTGGCGACGCCGGCACGCAGACCACCATTTCTCGATCCTGGAAGGGACAGACGATGTCGAACATCGATCCCGCTTCACCTCCGTTCGGAGACGGCGCGGCGAACGCCCGCGCCGCCGACCCCTCGTACGACAGCACCGACAGCACCTACGACGCACCGCTCACCTCGGAGCCGTACTCGTCCGACACGACGACCACGGACACGACCTCCGGCGCGCACAGCGTCGGCGGGGGCACCTCGGGCAGCGTCTCGGACGCCGCCGGCTCCGCCAAGGAGAAGGCCGCCGAGACCGCGGGCGCTGCGAAGGAGCAGGCCGGCGCCGTCGCCGGCGACGCCAAGCAGGCCGCGGGCGACGTGCTCGCCACCGGCAAGGAGGAGGCCGCCAACGTCGCCCAGGAGGCGAAGGTGCAGGTCAAGGACCTCCTCGACCAGAGCCGCACCCAGCTCACCGAGCAGGCGCACGCCCAGAAGGAGAACGCCGCCAAGGGCGCCCGCGCCTTCAGCGACGACCTCACCGCGCTCGCGAACGGCGAGGGCGGTGACGACAACGCGGCGTCGAAGCTCGTCTCGCAGGCCGCCGAGCGCGTCCAGGGCGTCGCCTCGTGGCTCGAGAACCGCGACCCGTCCGAGCTGCTGGACGACGTCCGCTCGTTCGCGCGCCGCCGTCCGGGTGCGTTCATCCTCATCGCCGCCGCGACCGGCCTGGTCGCCGGGCGCCTCGTCCGCGCGCTGACCGCCGAGGCGAAGGACGAGAAGGCCGCGACCGCGGACACCTCCGGACCCGAGTTCGCCGCTCCCGCCGCCGCGGACTACTCCGGTGGCGCGACCACGACGACCTCGTTCGACGAGCGCGGCGATTTCGCGCCGACCGAGCCGGTCGCCGACCCGCTGAGCACGCCGATCACGCCCGGCTACGACGCCTTCCCGAACGGAACCCGGCCGTGAGCGATCCGCTGGGCGCGCATCGCGCCTCCGCCGAGCCGACGCCCGGAGAGCGCGCGGGCTCGACCTCCCTGGGCGATCTGCTCGGCGAGGTCTCCCGTGACCTCTCGACGCTGATCCGCCAGGAGATGGCGCTGGCGAAGGCCGAGATCAAGGAGTCGGCCGGCAAGGCCGGCAAGGGCGCCGGGCTCCTCGGCGGCGCGGGCTACGCGGCGCTGATGGCCGTGCTCTTCCTCTCGATCGCCCTCTGGTGGGCGCTCGGGACGCTGGTCGGCAACGGCTGGTCGGGTGTGATCGTCGCCGTGATCTGGGGCGTCGTCGCGGCGATCCTCTTCGCCGTCGGCCGCAAGAGCCTCAAGCAGGTCGACGGAGTCCCCGAGACGGTCGACACCCTCAAGCAGATTCCCGAAACCCTCAAGCCGAACGGGGCAGGACGATGACGTACGACGCAGGACAGAGCAAGACTCCGGAGGAGATCCGGGCCGACATCGAGCGCACGCGGCTCGAGCTCGGCGGAGACGTGGACGCGCTGGCCGAGAAGGTCAGCCCGAGCGCGATCGTCGACCGGCAGACCGACAAGGTCAAGGCGGCCGTGGGCTCCGTGCGCGACCGGGTGATGGGCTCGGCGCACGACGCCGGCGACTCGCTCTCCGGCACGGCCGGATCGGTGAAGAGCAAGGCGAACGGCAACCCCTTCGCGGTGGGCCTGATGGCCTTCGGCGCCGGGCTCCTGATCGCCTCGCTCATCCCCGCCTCGGACGCCGAGAAGGACGCGGCCGGCAAGGTCAAGGAGCAGGCGCAGCCCGTCGTCGACTCCGTGACCGGCGCCGCGAAGGACGTCGCGAACGAGCTGCGCGAGCCGGCGCAGCAGGCCTTCGCCTCGGTGAAGGACACCGCGACCGACGCCGCGCAGAACGTCAAGGAGGCGAGTGGATCCGCCGCCGACGACGTCAAGGACTCCGCCCGCGAGGCCAAGCACGCGGTGCAGGAGAACGTGACGCAGGACAGCGACCGCTCGTAACTCCCCCTCCCCGCGAGATGCCACTTGTGTACGCCTTTCACGGCGTGTCGCGTACACAAGTGGCATCTCGCTGTCTGGGGCGGGGTGCGCGGGAATAGGGGGCGGCTCGCGGGGCTTCTGGGTCGTATGCGATCCATCGTCTACTCCCGCTCCGGTTCCTCCTCCGTCCTCTCGCTCGTCGACCGGGAGGCCGGCACGCCGGGCGCCGGCGAGGTGCGCGTGCGCGTCCTCGTCTCCGGCGTCAATCCGACCGACTGGAAGGCGCGCGCCGGCGGCGAGCCGCCCTTCGACGAGGTCGTCCCCAACCAGGACGGCGCCGGCGTGATCGACGCCGTCGGCGAGGGCGTCGAGGGATTCGCGGTCGGCGACCACGTCTGGTTCTACCTCGCCGCCCACCAGCGGCCGACCGGCTCCGCGCAGGAGTCGACCGTCCTCGCCGCCGAGCACGTCGTGCGCCTGCCCGAGGGCATCGGTGCCGAGCTCGGAGCGAGCCTCGGCGTCCCCGCGATGACCGCGCACCGCGCCCTCACCGTGCACGAGGAGGGGCCCGCCCGCCTCTCCCCCGGCGCGCTCGCCGGCCGCACCGTCCTGGTGCAGGGCGGCGCGGGCGCGGTCGGTCACGCCGCCATCCAGCTCGCGGTCTGGGCCGGAGCGACCGTCATCGCCACCGTGAGCAGCGACGCGAAGGCGATGCTCGCGACGGCCGCCGGTGCGCAGCACGTCCTGCAGTACCCGGACGAGCAGCTCGCGGCGAAGATCCTTGAGATCGCCCCCGACGGCGTCCAGCAGATCGTCGAGGTGGCGCCCACGCAGAACGCCGCCCTCGACGTCGAGGTGCTCGCGAACCACGGGAGCATCGGCTACTACGCGAACAACAACGGCGACGAGTTCACCATCCCGATTGTGCCGAGCTTCGCCAAGAACGCCCGCTGGCAGGGCCTGCTGCTCTACACGGTCGGCGAGGCGCCGCTCCAGGCCGCGGCCGAGGACATCACCGCGGCCCTGCGCGACGGCGCCCTCCCCGTCGGCGAGGAGGCCGGCCTGCCGCTGACCTGGTTCCCGCTCGAGGAGACCGCCGCCGCCCACGACGCCGTCGAGAGCGGCGTGACGGGCAAGGTACTGATCCGCGTCGCCGCGGAGTAAGGACGCCTGCCTTCTGCATGCTGATCGAGTAGCCCTCGCAGAGGGCGTATCGAGATCCACCGTCATCCGGTGGGCGGGTCTCGATACGCCGCTGCGCGGCTACTCGACCAGCATGAAGGGCGCTGCGCGCTCCTCGACCAGCATGGACGCGACAGCGTCGGTGCGGTCAGCCGCGCAGCGGCGGGGAGCCCGCGACCGTCGCGCGGTCGGCGAGGCCGTCGAGGAGCTCGCGCAGCGCCTCCTCGGCGGTGGTCGTCGGCTCCCAGCCGAGGACGGTGCGCGCCTTCTCCGTCGACATCACCGGCGTGTTCGTCGCGATATCGAGCCAGCCCGCGTCGGTGCGCTGCAGCCGGAGCCGCCAGGTCGCGGTGACGATCGAGCGGAGCAGCCCCACCGGCACCGTCACGAGCCGCGCGCCGACGACGTCCGCGATCCGCTGCGGCGTGAGCACCGGCTCCGCGGCGATGTTGAAGGCCCCGCCCGCCCGGCAGTCGAGCGCGCGCCAGAACGCGTCCGCGACGTCGTCGGCGTGCACGCCCTGGAAGATCAGCGTCCGCGGCAGCGGCAGGATCGGCGGCCGGACCGCCCGCAGCCAGCGCGTCGGGTACCGCGGGCCGGCGAAGAGCCCGGCGATCTCGGTCGCCGCCCCGCGCTGGAAGACCAGCCCCGGGCGCAGCCGGGTGAGCACCACCTCCGGGTGCTCCGTCTCGAACGCGTCCATCGCGCGCTCGTTCGCCGCCTTGTGCCGGCTATAGGTCGAGGTGTGCAGTCCGCCGGTCGGCCAGCTCTCGTCCACGCGCAGGCTCTTCGGCGCCGCGCTGTAGGCGCCGACGGACGACGCCACTGCGACCTGGCCGACTCCGCTCGCCGCCGCGGCCGCCAGCACCGCCGCGGTGCCGCCGACGTCGACCAGGCGCTGGAACGGCTCGTCGTGGCTCGGCTGCAGCGCCCAGGCCAGGTGCACCACCGCGTCCACACCGGTGAACGCCTCCCGCAGCTGCCGCTCCGCGTCGCTCGAGGCCACGTCGACCTCGTGCCAGCGCACGTCGCGGTACTCGTCCGCTCCGGGTCGCGGCTCGCGCCGGGCGATCCCGACGATCTCCGTCACCGCGTCCTCCCGCTGGAGGCGCCTCAGCAGGGCCGTGCCCAGGTTGCCCGTCGCTCCGACGATCGCGATCCGCATGATGTCCCTCCGCGGGCGGCGTCCGCCGTCCTGCTCCGAGGCTAGGCACCGCTCCCCCGCCGCAGCAGCCGCTTGACACTCCCCGCCCCGCCGACCGCCCCGCCCGACCGCCTAGCCCACCCGACCGGCGCCGCGCACCCCCGCGCGCGCCGGCACCGCCGTGCCTAGCCTGGAGGGCATGTCCCGCCCCTCGCCCGTCGTCCGCCACCGGATCGACGGGATCGAGCTCCGGACCCTCGCGACCGGTCGCCCCGACGCCGAGTGCACCTTCGTCCTGATCCACGGCATCGGGATGTCGCACCACACCTTCTCGACCCTCGCCGTCGCCCTCCGCGCGCACGGCCGCGTCGTCGCCGTCGACCTCGCCGGCTTCGGCGCCAACCGCTCGCCCCGCCGCCGCGTCGGCATCGCCGACCACGCCCGTCTGGTCGAGAGAGCGCTGGCGGAGCAGGGCGTCACCCGTGCGGTCGTCGTCGGCCACTCGATGGGCGCCCAGGTGACGGTCGAGCTCGCCGCCCGCGCGCCCGGCCTCGTCGCGGGAGCGGTCCTGATCGGCCCGGTCGTCGATCCGCAGCGCCCCGGCGCCGTCCGGCAGGGCCTCGCCCTCGCCCGCGACTGCCTCGGCGAGCCGCTCGGCGTCGACGCCCTGCTCTTCGCCGACTACGTCCGCGGCGGTCTCGGCTGGTACCTGCGCCAGCTGCCCGAGATGCTGCACTACCCGATCCAGCGGCGGCTGGCCGCGGTCAGCGCGCCCGTGCTGATCGTGCGCGGACGGGACGATCCGATCGCCACCCGCGACTGGTGCGAGCGCCTCCTCGCCCACGCCGCCGACGGGCACCTCCTCGAGTTCGCCGGCTCCCGCCACGTGGTCCCGCGCACCCAGCCGGAGTCGCTCGCGCTCGCCCTGGCGTCCTTCGCCGCCGACATCGCCCCGGACACCACCTCGGCGCCCGACACCGTCCCCGATGCCGCGCCCGACGCCGCCCCCGCGCCCGACGCCGACCCGTCCCCGGTGCCCGCATGACGCACCTCGTCCGCGACGCCGTCTGGTGGATCCGCGACTACGCCTACGCCGTCGCCTGGCAGGTCCGCGCCTTCGTCTCCCGCCGCGCCCCCGACGACTACCTCGACGGCACGGAGCGGCCGATCGTGGTCCTGCCCGGCATCTGGGAGACCTGGGCCTTCCTCCGCCCGATCATCGACCCGCTGCACCGCCGCGGCCACCCGATGCACGTGCTCACCAGTCTCGGCTGGAACGGCCGCCCGGTCGCCCGCACCGCGGAGGACGTCGCCGCCTACCTCGCCGAGCACGACCTCCGCGACGTGGTGATCGTCGCTCACAGCAAGGGAGGGTTGATCGGCAAGTACGTGATGACCGAGCTCGACCCCGACGGCCGCGTCGACCGGATGGTCGCGGTCGCCACGCCGTTCGGCGGCTCGCGCTACGCGCCCTACCTGCTGCTGAAGAGCCTCCGCTCGTTCTCGCCCCGCGATGCGACGACCCTGCTGCTCTCCAGCCGGGCGGGCGCGAACGCGCGGATCACCTCGGTCTTCGGCCTCTTCGACCCGCACATCCCCGAGGGCAGCATGCTCGAGGGCGCGGTCAACGTGCGGATCGAGACCGGCGGGCACTTCCGCATCCTCAGCGACCCGGAGACGCTCGCGGCCGTCGTCGCCGCGGTGGACGCGCCTACTCGGCCGGCGGAGTGATCGTCTCGGCGTCGACCGGGCACTCGATGACCGCCACGCCTCCGCCGTCGGCGTCGTCGACCACGGCACCCGCCGCGGCGAACGGCGCGCGGAAGCAGTAGGCCTCCGGCAGATCGGCCACGTCCGGGAAGGCCGCGGCGTCGACCGGCGTGCGGAACGACAGCGCCCCGAACTCGCCGCCCTCGCTGAGCGCGTCGTACGACTCGATCCCGATCAGGTCCACGCCCTCGACAGCCTGGTCGCTCGCGAGCCGGGCGTAGCCGAAGGCGTCGTCCTGCGGCCCGGAGAGGGACGAGACGAGCGCGAGCACGCGGTCGCGCGACTCCTCGCGGGGCGCCACGTCGTTCGACACGACCACGTCCGGCGCGGGAGCGGTGCAGCCGGCGAGCGCGAGCACCGCCAGGGCCGCGCCGATCAGCAGGGCCGGCGGGGCCGGGGAGGTCGTCGGGGCCGGTCGCGTCCGCATCAGCTTCACCCGACCGACCCTAGCCGCGTAGCAACTGCTCCGCACCGCGCGGAACCCCCTCGGCCGGGCGGGCCGCGGAGCGGAGCATGGAGCGATGAGCTCCTCCACCAGCCCCGGCCCGCGCACCTCCGGCCCCACCGAGCTCCTCCTCGTGCGCCACGGCGAGAGCGTCGCCAACATCGCGGCGAGCGCCGCCGAGGCGGAGGGCGCCCACGACATCGCCGTCGACCGGCGCGACCCCGACGTCGAGCTGTCCTCGGCCGGCCGCGAGCAGGCCCGCGCGCTCGGCCGGTGGCTCGCCGACGGCAACGCCCCGATCGCCGCCTGGTCCTCGCCGTACCTGCGCGCGTCCTCGACAGCGCAGCTGGCCTTCGAGGAGGCGGGCCTCGACCTCGTGCCCCGCCTCGACGAGCGGCTCCGCGACCGCGATCTCGGCATCGCCGACCGCCTGACCACCGCGGGCTTCCGCGCGCGATTCCCCGAGGAGGCGGCGCGGCGGGACTGGCTCGGCAAGTTCTACTACCGCCCGCCGGGCGGCGAGTCCTGGACCGACCTCGCCCAGCGGGTGCGCTCGTTCCTGGACCACCTCGACGTCGTCGCGCCGGCCGGACCGGTGGCGCTGTTCTGCCACGACGCCGTCGTCCTGATCATCCGCTCCGTCTGCGAGGGCCTCACCGAGCGCGAGCTGCTCGACATCGGCCGGGCGACCCCGGTCGCGAACGCCTCCGTCACCCGGCTCGTCCGCGACGGCGACGCCTGGACGCTCGAGCGCTTCAACGAGACCGCGCACCTCGAGCAGTCGAGCGCGCCGGTCACCCGCCACGACACCGGCGAGGACACCGCCGTCGACACCGCGGTCGACACCGCCGTCGACGACCCGCGAGGAAGGACCGACTCATGAGCGAGACCCGGCACAGGAGCGAGACCGCGCCCAGGATCGCCGTCGTCGACCGCGCCCTGCTCGAGCGGCGCTGGCCGCTGCCCGACCCCGCGAGCTCGAAGCACGCCCGCGGTGACGTGGTCGTGGTCGGCGGCGCCCGCAAGACGCCCGGAGCGGCGATCCTCGCCGGGATCGCGGCCCTCCGGGTCGGCGCCGGCCGGATCACCCTCTGCGTCGCCAAGTCCGTCGCCTCCGCCACCGCCGTCGCGCTGCCCGAGTGCGGCGTCGTGCCGCTGGAGGAGACCCGCGGCGGCTCGATCTCGGGCCGCGGGCTCTCCGCTCTGGAGGGCGAGCTGGGCTCCGCCGACGTCGCGCTGATCGGCCCCGGACTCGACGACCCGAAGGCGACCGCCGCGACGCTGCGCGCGATCGCTCCGCTGCTCGCCGACGTCCCCGCCGTGCACCTCGACGCCTTCCCGCTCGGCGTGCTGCCGGGCCAGCGGCGCGTCGCCCGCGCCCTCGCCGGCCGCCTGCTGCTGACGCCGAACACGGAGGAGGCCGCGCGGCTGCTCGGCGCGGAGGTGGACGACGTGGAGGCCGCCGCGATCGCCGTCGCGCAGCGCTACGGAGCGGTCGTCAGCCTCTTCAACGTGATCGCGGCACCCGACGGCGACGCTGTGCGCATCGAGGGCGAGCACCCCGGCCTCGCGACGGCGGGCAGCGGCGACGTCCTCGCCGGCGCGACGGCCGGGCTCCGCGCGCGCGGCCTCGACCCGCAGGGCGCCGCGGCGTGGGGTGCCTTCCTGCACACCGAGGCCGACTCGGTCCTCGTGCGCAGGCTCGGCCCGGCCGGCTACCTCGCGCGCGAGATCCCGGGCGAGTTCCCGGCGCTGCTCACGGGCTGACGCGGGAGCGGTCCGGGACGGCGGCTCGGAACGGGTGGCTCAGGACGTGCCGGTCAGGATCGGTGGCTCAGGATCGGCGACTCGACCGGCGGGAGTCAGTGCGCGACGTCGGCGACGGAGAACGCCACTCCCGGCGTGATCAGGATCGACGTCTCGCGGGGCTGGCCCTCGCCCTGGTTGACGGTCAGCCAGCGCGAGGCGGTGCCGTCGAGCGCCTCCTCGACGCTCGCACGGACGTCCGCGGCGGTGGTGTCGTGCAGGCTGTAGGGGGTGCCGCCGTAGATCAGCTCGACGCGCTTCACAGCAGGCCCTCCTCGCTCTGGCGGGCGCCGCCGTGCGGCTCCTCGCTGATGCGGAGGCCGTGGGCGCTGTGCGAATCGGCCAGGAGCTGGCGGATCCAGTCGGGGTTGATGGCCGGGGCGCGGCCGCCGTGGTACTTGAAGCGCAGCGGGATCGCCGGGTGCAGCCAGATCGACGTGCGACCGTCGCCGACGGACTGCGAGTCCTTCCACGAGAGGTAGAAGGACTCGTTGCGCGACAGCTTCGAGCCGATGACGATCTGCAGGTGAGCGAGCAGTCGGTCGTCGAAGTCGGCTTCGAGAGTCGAGTCGTAGATCAATCGGCCCATGAGGGCGGTCTCCGTTCGCAGTGCAGTCCAGCCGGCGGGGGCACGGCCGGACGGTACGGGGCGATTCTAACCGCCCCGGGGCCGACGCTCAGCGTCGATCGTCGTCCGAATCGAAGTGCGGGATCTCGAGATCGGACAGGTGCGGCGAGGACGAGTCGCCCTCCTCGGCCAGCGGCTGGGACACTCCGAGCCGGGCCGTCTCCTTCGCGAGCCTCTCGACCAGGGCCGCGTCCACGATCTCCTCGCCGCCGTCGTCCTCGGTCTCCGAGAAGAGCTGGCTGGCCGGACCGATCAGCAGGGTCGCCCGGCCGAGTTCGCCGGTGGAGCGCCGGATCGGGATGTCGACCGACATCGCGCCCTTGCGCAGCGCGAGGGCCTCCGCGTAGCCGACGAGCGAGTGCGCGATCCGGCTGCCGGTGAGCACCGAGCTGCCGGCGTAGTGGATGCGTTCCATGCGTCCTTCCTACCGCTCAGCGCCCGATCGGAGCATCCGGGTTGCGCGGCGGGACCGGGCTTGATAGCGCCTCGATCCTCCGCTCGAGCCCCTCGCGGACCGCCGGCCACTCCTCCACGAGGATCGAGTGCACCGCCGTGTCGCGCCAGGAGCCGTCCGCCCGCCGCTGGTCGTGCCGCAGCACGCCCTCGAAGACCGCGCCGAGGCGGAGGATCGCCGCGCGGGAGCGCGCGTTCGCCGCGTCCGCCTGCAGCTTCACCCGCGAGAAGCCGCTGTCGAAGGCCAGGCCGAGCAGGAGGAGCTTGGTCTCGGGGTTCACGGCCGTGCCCCAGACCTCGGGGGCGTAGGCGGTCCAGCCGAGGTGCGCCGCCTCCCGCCGCTCGTCGAAGTCGGTCAGCGAGGAGGTGCCGACGACCCGGCCGTCGACGAGCACGGCGCAGGGGTTGCCGGTCTCCCACGGGTAGTAGCGCCGGGCGAAGGCGCGGAACGCCTCGGCGCCGTCGGGGAGGCCCGAGGGTCCGCCGCCGTAGCCCGCGGCGAACACCTCGGGGCGGCCGATCGCGGCCCGCAGCGGCTCCAGGTGCTCCTCGGTGAGCGGCTCGAGGACGACGAGACGGCCGGTCAGCACGGTGGGGGCCGGGCGGACGGGACGGACGGGACGGCCGGGCGAGGCGGGGCTGCTCATCCGGACATTCTGGGGCCACTGCGGCCCGCTGAGGAGTCCAGGACGCGTGCCAGCATGAGGTCCATGGACAGCACCGCGATGTTCGCCGCCTCGGCCGGCGCCCTGCTCCGCCTCGTCGAGCGGATCGGGGACGAGCAGTGGGTGCTGCCGGGGCTGGGCGTCTGGGACGTCCGCGGCCTCACCGGGCACGCCTCGCGGGCGATCACGACGGTCGAGACGTACCTCCTCGCGGAGGAGCCGGCCGCCGCGACCGTGCCCGACGCGCTCGGCTACTACGCGGCCCTGGCCGGCGGCCGCGCCGACCCCGCGGCCGTGGCGCGGCGAGGCGTCGAGACCGGGGCGCTGCTCGGCGGGCGTCCGGCGGAGTCGATCGCGGCGTCGCTGCAGCGGACCCTCGCGCTGCTGGCGCAGCAGCCGCCCGGGCGTCTCGTCGCGATCGGCGAGCACGCCCTGGCCCTGGACCAGTACCTGCGGACCCGCGTGCTCGAGTTGGTCGTGCACACCCTCGACCTGTCGCGGGCGACCGGCCTCGCGCACGAGATCCCGCCCGAGGCGGTCGAGGCCTGCTCCGCGATGGCGGGGGCGCTCGCCGCTCGGGCGGGACGGGGCGAGGAGCTCCTGCTCGCGCTGAGCGGGCGGGAGCAGCTCGCGGACGGCTTCTCGGTGGTGTGAGCCGCCCGGTGGTTCGAGCGGCCCGGTGGTTCGAGCCGCTCGCGAGCCGAGCGGCCGGCGCGCTCAGGCGACGGCGAGCGCCTCCACCGGCGGCACCCGGGTCGCGCGGCGGGCCGGCAGGACCGCGGAGACCGCGGTGAGGACGATGCTGACCAGGACGACGGCGACCAGGATCCCGACCGGGATCGTCGGCGGCACCAGCCCGATGCCGGGCAGCGAGCCGAAGATCGCGACCGCGCCGGCCCAGCCGTAGAAGGCGCCGAGCACGAGGCCCAGGAGCGCCGCGGCGATCACCATCTGCGCCGCCTCGACGACGACCATCCAGCGCACCTGCGAGCCCGTGAAGCCGAGCGCGCGGAGCAGTCCCAGCTCGCGGCGGCGCTGCAGCACGCTCAGCGAGAGCGTGTTGACCATGCCGACGGCCGCGAGCAGCACCGAGAAGCCGAGCAGGACGCTCATGATCGCCGTGCTGACCGCGACGAACTGGTCGAGCGCCGCGAAGATCTCCGGGCTCATCTCGCTCGAGGCGCGCATGATCGACGAGAAGGTCGCAGCGGCCACCGCGAACATCGTGACGAGCGTCACTCCGATCACGAGGCCGATGACGGCACGCGCGCTCCGGGCGGGGTTGCGGGTGGCGTTCGCGGAGGCGAGGCGCGCGACGGGGCCGCCGCCGAAGGCCCGGCCGACCAGCGAGATCAGCGGCGGGAGCAGGACCGGCGCTCCGAGGACCACCCCGGTGAAGGAGAGCATGCCGCCGGCGAGGCCGATAAGGACCCCGAGCGGGCTGACCAGCCCGACCACGACGCCGATCACGAGGAGCAGGACGCCGACCACGAGGAGGACGAGCGCCAGGACGTTCCGGCCCGTGCGGCCGCGGAGCTCGTCGTAGCGGGGCTCGGCGGCGGAGCCGGCGGCCTGCGACGGAGCGACCGAGAGCACCCGGCGGGATCCGGCCCAGGAGGCGACGACGGTCGAGACGATCACGGCGAGGCCCGGCAGCAGCAGTCCCGGCGAGGCGAGCGGCACGGCGATGCGCGTGAAGGTCCCGGTGCTGAAGGCGATCTCGGCGCCGACGGCCACCAGGACGACGGCGGCGACGAGGCCGAGGGCCGCGCCGATCAGACCCTGCACGAGGCCGGTCCGCACCACCTCGGCGCGGAGCGAGCGTCCGGAGGCGCCCAGCAGGCGCAGCAGCGCGATCTCGCGGGTGCGGCCGGCGATGACCGTCGACACCGCGTTGGAGGTGACGATCGCGCCGACGAAGACGGCGATGCCGAAGAAGACGCCGCCGACCACGCCCAGCGTCGTCGCGGCCTGGGCGATGCCGTCGAGACCGGCGGCGTCGAACGCCGCCACCATGTCGGCGATGACCATCACCAGGACTCCGCCGAACGCGGCCGAGAGCGCGGCGACCGTGATGATCGCACCGCCGCCCTGGCCCGATGCGGCGCGCAGGCCCGTGCGGGCGCTCACGACGCTCCCTCCATCGACAGCATGGCGCGCGAGATCTCCTCGGCGCTCATCCCGCGGCGGTCGTCGACGACGGCCCCGTCACGGAGGAAGACGATGCGGTCGGCGAAGGCCGCGGCGATCGGGTCGTGGGTGACCATCGCGATCGACTGGCCGTACTCGCGGGTCGACGCGCGGAGGAGGCTGAGCACCTCGCGGCCGGTGCGCGAGTCGAGGTTGCCGGTCGGCTCGTCGGCGAAGATCAGCTGCGGGCGGGTGGCCAGGGCGCGGGCGATGGCGACGCGCTGCTGCTGGCCGCCGGAGAGCTCGTGCGGGCGGTGGGTGAGGCGCTCGCGGAGACCGAGGGACTCGATCAGGCGGGCGATCCACTCCTCCTCCTCGGCCGTGACGCGGCGGCCGTCGAGCTCGAACGGGAGGCGGATGTTGCCGCGCACGTCGAGGGTCGGGACGAGGTTGAAGGCCTGGAAGACGAAGCCGACGCTGCGCCGGCGGAGCACGGTGAGCTCGGCGTCGCCCATCGCGGTGATCTCGACGTCGCCGAGGAAGACGCGGCCGGCCGAGGCGGTGTCGAGGCCGGCGAGCACGTGCATCAGCGTCGACTTGCCGGAGCCGCTGGGGCCCATCACCGCGGTGAACTCGCCGCGCTCGATCGAGAGGGTGACGTCGTCGAGGGCGACGACGGGCGGCGTGCTGCCGTAGAGCTTGCGCACGCCCTCGACGCGCGCCACGACGGAGGAGGTCTGGTTCTGCATGTCTCCGACGCTACGGAGCCGCCTCTGTCGCGGGCGTCGCCCCGGGTGGCCGCCGCCGTCATCCTCCCGGGTGACCCGTGCTGGTCCCTGCGGCCCCCGCGAGATGCCACTTATGAGCGGGATCCACGGCGTGTCGTGCTCATAAGTGGCATCTCGCGGCGGGGATCGGCGCGCGCGTCAGGGGGCGGGGTCAGGGGCGGAGGCCCGCTCGGCGGAGGGTGAGGGCGGCGAGGGCGGCGGTGGCGGCGGGGTCGCCGGCGCGCCAGGCGGGGACGGCGGCCGGGTGCGCGGCGAGGATCTCGCGCGGGGTCGCCTCGGTGAGGGCGCGCAGGGCCAGCAGCTCGGCGCCGCTGGGGGTCGCCCCGAGCGCGCGCAGCTCCGCGGTGCGGCGGGCGAAGCGCAGGCGCGGGCGGAGCCAGACCACGGCGAGCAGGAGCAGCGGCAGCCCGCCGACCGCGAGTCCGGCCACGATCGCCAGCGCGCTCGCGAGCTGCTGCTGGTCGCGGCCGGCCGCGGCGAGCACCGCCCCGGCGCCGCTGGCCTCGTCGAACGGCGCGCGCACGGCGTCGCCGAGCAGCGGGATGCCGCCGAGCGTCGAGCCGGCGTCGCTCATGGTCGAGCCGAAGCCGCTGCCCGCGCTCTCGAGGCGGCGGCCGATCTCGGCGAGGCCCGCGATCAGCGAGCCGACGGCGATCCCGGCCGCGATCGCGATCACCGCGACGGCGAGCGCGAGGGCGTCGGCCGTGATCTGGCGGGCGCGGACGGCGGGGAGGTCGGCGTAGATCTGCACCAGCCGATCATCCCTCGCCCGCGGCCGTCGTGCGCGTCGCTGCCGACGCGGACGGGTCTCGAAGCGGGTCGACCCCGTCGCGCGTCAGTCGAGGAGGTCGTGCAGGACGACGACCTGCTCGCGCTCCGGTCCGACGCCGATCGCGGAGAAGCGGGCGCCGCTCATCGCCTCGAGGGCGCGGACGTAGTCCTGCGCGGCCTGCGGCAGGTCGGCGAACTCGCGGCAGCCGGTGATGTCCTCCTGCCAGCCGGGGAACTCCTCGTAGATCGGCTTCGCGTGGTGGAAGTCGCTCTGCGAGACGGGGACCTCGTCGTGGCGCACGCCGTCGACCTCGTAGGCGACGCAGACCGGGATGGTCTCCAGGCCCGAGAGCACGTCGAGCTTGGTGAGCACGAAGTCGGTGACGCCGTTGATCCGCGCGGAGTAGCGGGCGATCGGGGCGTCGTACCAGCCGCAGCGGCGCGGGCGGCCGGTGGTGGTGCCGAACTCGAAGCCCTGCTTGCGCAGGTACTCGCCCCACTCGTCGAAGAGCTCGGTCGGGAACGGGCCGGCGCCGACGCGGGTCGTGTACGCCTTGATGACCGCGATGACGCGCTCGATCCGGTTGGGCGCCACTCCGGAGCCGGTGGCCGCGCCGCCCGAGGTCGCGTTGGAGGAGGTGACGAACGGGTAGGTGCCGTGGTCGACGTCGAGCATCGTGGCCTGGCCGGCCTCGAAGAGCACCGTCTTGCCTGCGTCGAGCGCCCGGGCGAGGACGAGCGAGGTGTCCGCGACCATCGGGCGCAGGCGCTCCGTGTACTGCAGGAGGTCCTCCATGACCTGCTCGACCAGGATCGCGCGGCGGTTGTAGACCTTCACCAGCAGGTGGTTCTTCTGGTCGAGGGCGCCCTCGATCTTCTGACGGAGGATGTTCTCGTCGAAGAGGTCCTGGATCCGGATGCCGACGCGGTTGATCTTGTCGGCGTAGGCCGGGCCGATGCCGCGGCCGGTGGTGCCGATCTGGCGCTTGCCGAGGAAGCGCTCCGTCACCTTGTCGAGCGTGCGGTGGTAGCTGGTGATCACGTGCGCGTTGGCGCTGACGAGCAGCTTCGACACGTCGACGCCGCGGGCGCTGAGCGCCTCGAGCTCGTGGAAGAGCACCTCGATGTCGACGACGACGCCGTTCGCGATGACGGGGACGACGCCCGGCGTCAGGATGCCCGAGGGCAGCAGGTGCAGCGCGTACTTCTCGTCGCCGACGACGACGGTGTGGCCGGCGTTGTTGCCGCCGTTGAACTTGACGACGTAGTCGACGCGGCTGCCGAGCAGGTCGGTCGCGCGTCCCTTGCCCTCGTCGCCCCACTGGGCGCCGGTGATGACGATTGCTGGCATGGCGTGTCCTTCGCTGTGCGAAACGGCAGTACCCGGAGACGCCGGGTGCGGGGCCGGCCGTGCGACGGAGGAGTCGCGACAGGGCGACCAGCCCGAGCCAGTTTACGGGAGGGCCGCCGGGGCGTATCGAGCGGCGAAGCGGCTTCGCGTCTCGGTGATGAGGAAAGGACGCGGCTGCGCCGCAGCATGCTGGTCGAGTAGCCCCGCAGGGGCGTATCGAGACCCGCCCTCATCAGCAGGGCGGATCTGCAGACTCGTCCTTCTGACACTGGTGGATCTCGATACGCCCGCTCCGCGGGCTACTCGATCAGCATGGACGTCCCGACACCGACAAGGTGATCTGCCTCCGAGCACGAAGACCCTTCCGAGCACCCGCAGCCTCCGCTCCGCGCCGAGGATCGGATCGCGGACGAGCCCGCGCCGGCGACGGACCGCCCACACCACCGGCTCGGCGACCGACGCTTCAGGGACGTCGTCGCGAAGGAGGCAGAACGCCGTGCGGTGCACTCCGGAGATCGCCGCGACGTGCATCGACCGACTCGCCGACGCGACGACGGCGGCCGACAGTCCGCCTCCGCTGAGGGAGGCCACCCGCAGCAGCCGCCCGTCCCGCTCCACCGCGACGAGGCGACCCTCGCGCGCCAGCAGCGTTCCGAGCCGAGTCACCGAGTCCATGGGTCAGGACCCGCTTCCCGTGTTGCTCTCACCGCTGTTCGTCTCGAAGCGTCGCCAGGGGTGCAGGGCACCGATCGGCTCCTCACCCGCGTCATCGAACGGACTCCTCACGACGAATTCGATGGCGGCCGCCTCCAGGAGAGGCGGACCGACCTCGACGTCGAACTCCTCGACCAGAGCCGCGAGCCAGGCGCGGACGTCTTCCTCACGCCCCCACTTGACGACGACATCGGTCCGCACATCTCCGAGCTGGACGAACTCCCGGCTGAACGTGAGCTCGATGCACTTCTCGTCCGCCGGCGATGAGCACGGGCTGAACAGGATGTAGAAGGCCTCGACTCCGGCTGAGCCGGTGAAACCGACACCTCCGCGATCGAGCAGCCGGTCGATCCCCTCGTCGCCAGGCATCATTCCAACTCAGCGCGAGAGTCGTCCAGCAGGGCGTTGCGGCCGAACTCTCGCTGCGCTCTCCCGTTCTTCCTCTCCTCGGGCGCGTGGGTTCGAGCGAGGATCGCGCGGGTGGTCACGGTGAGCACGGCCGCCCCGGCGAAGATCGACGCCTCGATCCACGCGTGGGCCGCGAGAAGGAGCCCGAAGAGCGGAACGGACACCAGCACGGGAACCAGCAGGCCCTCGACGCCACCGCCGCGAGGGGAAGCACCAGACACCATCACCGACGCCCTTCCCTTCGAGTCCAGTCCTCCGCAGCATGATGCCGAGCTCCGCACGGGGGCGGGGACGACGATTCCCTGATGGTGACGTTCTACCCCGTGTCCGTCGCAGCCTAGTTGACATACCCTCAGCGTTGAGAGGGAGTGCACAAAGGGGACGTGATCCGCCCCGCCCGACCGATAGCCGAGCGATGCTCTCGAACCCGTAACGACGTGTTCACACGTGGCGCATAGATTCGAACTCGTTCACACTCCACCGATCACGCGAACAGGAAACCGATGCGCACACTCCGCGCCGCAAGCCTCCTCGCCGTCGTCGCGCTGGGAGCGGTCACCGCCGCTCCCCTCGCGAGCGCGGCCCCCCTCGACGACGGCGTCGAGCTCACCCTGGTGTCGACGACCGACACGCACGGGCACGTCTACAACTGGGACTACTTCGCGAACGCGCCCTACGAGGGCGAGGACACGCTGGGCCTCACCCGCGTCGCGACCGAGGTCGACCGCCTCCGCGCCGAGAAGGGCGACGACTCCGTCCTCGTCTTCGACAACGGCGACGCGATCCAGGGCACGCCCCTCACCTACTACTACGGCCTCGGCGACGGCGCCGCGGGCGTCCTCTCGGGCGAGACGACGCACCCGATGGCCACCGCGTTCAACACCATCGGCTACGACGCGCAGGTCGTCGGCAACCACGAGTTCAACTACGGCCTCGACATGCTGAGCGCCTACGAGGGCGATCTGAACGCCCCGCTGCTCGGCGCGAACGTCGTAGACGTCGCGACCGGCGAGCCGTACCAGAAGCCGTACACCGTGATCGAGCGCGAGATCGACGGCGAGACCGTGCGGGTCGGCGTGCTCGGCCTGGTCACCCCGGGCGTCCGCGTCTGGGACAAGCAGTACGTCGACGGCGTGCTCGAGTTCCGCGACATGGTCGAGACCGCGAAGGAGTGGGTCCCGAAGGTCGAGGCCGAGGCCGACGTGGTCGTCGTCCTCGCACACACCGGCCAGGGCACCGTCCCGGACGCCGAGTACGACCCGGCCGACCTCAACGAGGACGTCGTCAACAACATCGCGACGCAGGTCCCCGGCATCGACGTGGTCGTCGCCGGCCACAGCCACCAGGACGTCCCCGAGACGCTCTACACGAACGTCGCCGGCGAGCAGGTCCTCGTCACGCAGCCCTACTTCTGGGCGCAGGGGCTCACCGAGGTGACCCTGAACCTGGTGAAGGACGCCGCGGGCGACCTGCAGGTCGACTGGACCGAGGGCAGCGCGCCCGTCGTCACCCCGGTCTACGCGCGCGACATCGCCGAGGAGTCGACCGCCGTGGTCGACGCCCTCGCCGAGCCGCACGCGACCACGATCGAGTACGTGAACACCCCCGTGGCGGAGTCGCTCGAGGAGCTCTCGGCCGAGACCTCGCGCTACGAGGACACCCCGATCATCGACTTCATCAACAACGTGCAGGCCGAGACGGTCGACGCCGCGCTCGAGGGCACGGAGTGGGCCGACGTCCCGGTCATCTCGCAGGCGTCGCCGTTCTCGCGCACCGCGGTCTTCCCGAAGGGGCAGGTCACGATCCGCGACATCGCCGGTCTTTACATCTACGAGAACACCCTCCGGGGCGTCGAGATGACGGGCGCGGAGGTGCGCGACTACCTCGAGTACTCGGCCCGCTACTTCAACCAGGTCGCCCCGGGCGCTCCGTTCGACCCGGCCACCGGCACGAACGCGATCACCGCGGACCGCCCCACGGGCATCCCGGACTACAACTACGACGCAATCTCGGGCCTCGACTACGTGATCGACATCTCGCAGCCGGCCGGCTCGCGGATCCGCGACCTGACGCAGCTCGACGGCACCCCCGTCGCCGACGACGACCGCTTCGTGATGGCCGTCAACAACTACCGGCAGAGCGGTGGCGGGGCCTACCCGGCCGTCGCCGCGGCTCCCCTCGTCTACGACGAGCGGCTCGAGATCCGGCAGCTGCTGATCGACTGGGCGAGCGCGCGCGGCGTGATCGACCAGGCCGACTTCTTCGACGAGAACTGGTCGCTGACGTCGGTCGCGGCCGAGGTCCCGGCCGAGGTCCCGGCCGAGCCCGGCACTCCCGGCCAACCCGGCATGCCCGAGTCCGGCACGCCCGAGCCCGGCCAGCCCGAGCCGACCGAGCAGCCGACGGCCACCCCGGTGCCGCTGCCCTCCGCCACGCCCGTCCCCGTCGCCGGCGGCTCGCACTCCGGACCGCTCGCGAACACGGGCGTCGACGCGGCCTCCTATGCGGGAGGCGCGGCTCTGCTGCTGCTCGCCGGCATCGCGCTGACGGTGCTGCGCCGCCGCCGCTCCGCCTCGCACTCGGAGTAGCCGCCCGCACCACCCGCACGACCGGACGGCGCCGCCCTCACTCCCGAGGGCGGCGCCGTCTCGCGTTCCAGGCGGCGAGCACGCCCGTCGACCACAGCGCCCAGAGCACGAGCAGCGGCTGGAAGACCAGCCGGATCGCCCGGGCCGCGTCGGTCTCGAGGCCGAAGGCCGAGGTCCGGGTGACGAGCTGCGAGACGTTGCCGGGGAACACCGCGACGAAGAAGGCGGCGACGACGATCCCCACCAGCACCCGCCGGCGCCGCAGCAGCAGGAGCGCGAGCCCGAGCGCGATCTCGACGACACCGGATGCCAGGACGACGAAGTCCGCGTCGAACGGCAGCCACGGCGGCACCTGCGCCTGGAAGGACCGCCGGGCGAAGGTCAGGTGCCCCGTCCCCGCGAACACGAGCACGAGGCCCAGGAGGATGCGGGCGATCGTGCGCGGGAGGCTCATCGCCCCAGTCTGCGCCCGCAGTTCCCGCGCTCCGGCTGCACCGCCCCGTATCCTCGATACCGCGCGCGCCGCGCCACCCCGTCCGTACCGCCCTGTCCGCAGACCGTGAAACGAGTTCCATGAGCACCCTGCCCCGCCTGATGGCCTTCGACCTCGACGACACCCTCGCCGCCTCGAAGTCCCCCGTGGACCCGGTGATGGCCGACCTCTTCGTCAAGCTGCTGCAGGCGACCGAGGTGTGCATCATCTCCGGCGGCCAGATCGGCCAGTTCCGGATGCAGGTGCTCGACCGCCTCGAGGGCGCCGACCCCGCCGTGCTGGCGAAGCTGCACCTGATGCCCACCTGCGGCACGCAGTACTACCGCTACGAGAACGGCGACTGGGCGCAGATCTACGCCGAGAACCTCACCGACGACGAGAAGTCCCGCGCGCTCGCCGCCGTCGAGGAGAAGGCCAAGGAGCTCGGCTACTGGGAGTCCGAGACCTGGGGCCCGATCCTCGAGGACCGCGACTCGCAGATCACCTTCTCCGCCCTCGGCCAGGCCGCTCCGGTGCCGGTGAAGCAGGCCTGGGACCCGACCGGCGAGAAGAAGAACACCCTCCGCGAGGCCGTCCAGGCCGTGCTGCCCGACCTCGAGGTCCGCTCCGGCGGCTCCACCTCGGTCGACATCACCCGCAAGGGCATCGACAAGGCCTACGGGATGAACAAGCTCACCGAGCTCACCGGCATCCCCCTCGACGAGATGATCTTCGTCGGCGACCGCCTCGACCCCGACGGCAACGACTACCCCGTCAAGGCGATGGGCGTCGAGACCTTCGCCGTCGAGGGCTGGCACGACACCGCGGCCTACCTCCGCTCCTACGGCCTGTGACCCACCCGGCCGGCCCTCCCCGCGAGATGCCACTTGTGAGCGCGACACGCCGCGAAAGTCCGTCACAAGTGGCATCTCGCGGGGAGGGCCGGGCTCGGGTCAGGCGTCCTCGCTGAGGGAGCCGGTCGCGGTGCCGTCGAGGGCGAGGCGGAGGCGGCGCGGCAGCTTCGCGACGATGATCGCGTGCGACTCCGCGAGCAGCTCCTGGACGAGGCCCTCCTCGACCCGGCCGCCCGCGTCGACGGTCACCCAGTGCTTCTTGTTGAGGTGGTAGCCGGGCTCGATGCCGTCGACGCCCGCGACGAGGTGCACGACGTTCTCGGGCAGCGCTTTGACGCTGACGACGGGCCGGCCGAACCGCTCCATCTCGAGCGCGAAGACCTTGCCCTCGACCTTCCACACCCGCGTCTCCGGGCCGAAGGGGAAGCTCGCGCCTGCGCCCGGCAGGTCGGCGAGGAAGGACTCGAGCGCGGCGGTGTCCACGCGTCCATCATGCCCGCAGAGGTGCCGCCCGCGTAGGCTCGTCCTGTCGTCCGTCCAGCCAGTGGAGCAGTCTCCGCCGTCGGAACGACCGGAATCGGATCCGACCATGCCAGACCCCACGACCACCTCGACCTCCGCTCTGAGCCGTGCGACCGGGAGGTACGTGCGGGCGTTCGCCCTCCCGGGGTCGCTCGCCTTCTCCTCGGCCGGCTGGCTCGGCCGCTTCCCCAAGGGCAGCCTCGCGATCGGGGTGCTCGTCCTGGTGTCGGCGCAGTCCGGCAGCTACGCGCTCGGCGGCGCGGTCTCCGGCGCGTTGACCCTCGCCCTCGCCGTGACCGGGCCGCTCTGGTCGCGGGTGATGGACCGCTGGGGGCAGCGCCGGGCGCTCGCCCTGTCGCTCCCGGTCCTCGTCGCCGCCTCGCTCGGACTCGTCGCCGCCGTGCTGCTGGGCGCTCCCGTCTGGACCTGGTTCGCGCTCGCGATCCTCGCCGGGGCGGCCGTCCTCGACGTCGGCTCGGCCGTCCGCTCGCGCTGGAGCGCCGCGACGTCGGACCCGGGGCTCCGGCACACCGCGTACTCGGTCGAGTCGGTGGCGGACGAGGCGGCCTTCGTCGTAGCGCCGCCGATCGTCACCCTGCTCGCCTCGCTCGTGCACCCGGCGGCCGGCGTCCTGGTCGGCCTCGGGATCGGCGTGGCCGGCGGTGTCGCGCTGCTCGTGCAGACGGGGACGCAGCCCGCGCTCGCTCCGGTGCGCTCGGCCGCGTCGCCCGCACGGGAGCGGCTGCCGCTCGGTCTCGTCGGCATCGTGGCGGTCTTCGCGACCATCGGCGGGGTCTTCGGCTCGTTCAACGTCGCGGCGATCGCGACCGCGGAGGCGTCCGGGGCGGGAGCCGCCTCGGGGCTGCTGCTCTCGGCGTACAGCATCGGCAGCGTGCTCACCGGGGTGGTCGTGGGTGCCGCGCGCCTGCCCGGCGGCCCGCGCTCGAGGTTCCTGGTGGCGGGCGCCGTCTTCGGAGTGGTCGTGCCGGTGCTCGTGCTGGCCGGCTCGCTGCCCGCGCTGATCGCGCTGGCGTTCGTCGCCGGCCTCGCGACGTCGCCTCTGCTGATCACCGGCTCGAGCCTCGTCGAGTCGATCGCCCCGCGCAGCCGCCTCACCGAGGCCCTCGCCTGGCCGCCGACCGGCATCGCCCTCGGCGCCACCGCCGGCTCCACCCTGAGCGGCCTGGCCGTCGAGGCCCTCGGCCCGCAGTCCGGCTTCCTGGTCACCGCCGGCGCGGCGGCGCTGGGCGCCCTGCTGACCCTCGCGACGGTCCTGCTCCTCCGCCGCCGCGCCGCGCCTGCGGACGCCGGCTCGTCTCGCTGACCGAGCGGCACGCCCGAGGAGCCCGCAGAGCGGGCACCCACATGCTGATCGATCCGCCCGCGCAGCGGGTCCCTTTCATGCTGATCGAGTAGCCCGTGAAGCGGGCGTATCGAGATCCACCGTCCCCAGAACGCCGGCTCTCGATACGCCCCTGCGGGGCTGCTCGACCAGCATGCGGCGGGGGTGGCAACCGTGCACCGCGGCAACCTGATCGTCGTCCGGTCGCGGTGATCGCAAGGCGGAGGAGGGAGGCGTAGCGGAGCTACGGCGACCGACGACAACGCCGCGAGCACCGCGGCCGGGCGGCGATCAGTCCGCGCCGAGGATGACGATGGCGGCCGTGGGAGGCAGCGCGTCCTCGTGGTAGCGCTCGATCTCGGGGATCGCGGCGGGGTCGGCCTGCTCGAGGAAGCCGGTGAGGCGCGCGACCTCGTCGGTCTCGCCGATCGACTCGGCGGCGCGGCGGAGGGCATAGAGGGAGAGCAGGAAGCCGCGGTTGGGGCCGTGGCGCCACGGGATGGGGCCCTGGCCGCGCCAGCCTGCAGTGCGGAGCAGGTCGAGGCCGCGGTGGTAGCCGACGCGCGCGTAGGCGTAGGACGGCAGCGCCGCGTCGATCCCCCACACGCTGTCCGCGAGGAGAGCCCAGGCCAGCGGTGAGCGCGGGTGGGCCGCCGCGAGCGCGGCGAACTCGACGGCTCCCGGGTTCGCGTGCTTGGCGAGGGCCGCGGTGATCGCGGGCTCGTCCGGGAGGAGGGTCGGTTCGGGGCCCAGCAGGTTCTCGCCATTCATGTCCTCAGGGTAACCCGCTCCCGCTGTGCCCCTCCGGGGCAGCCCGTCGACTCCCCCGTCCGGGCTGCGCCGATAGCATCGACCCCATGGCGACGAAGCGCAGCGAGGTCGAGGCCTGGCTCACGGACATGGACGGCGTGCTGGTGCACGAGAACCAGGCGCTCCCCGGCGCGCCCGAGCTCATCCAGGAGTGGACGGACGCGGGCACTCCGTTCCTGGTGCTCACGAACAACTCGATCTTCACCCCGCGCGATCTCGCGGCCCGGCTGCGGGCGTCGGGGCTGCACGTGCCCGAGGAGCGGATCTGGACGAGCGCCCTCGCGACCGCCGACTTCTGCGCCTCGCAGATGCCGGGTGGCAGCGCCTTCGTGATCGGCGAGGCCGGCATCACCACGGCCCTGCACGAGGCGGGCTTCATCATGACCGAGACCGCGCCGGACTACGTCGTCGTCGGCGAGACCCGCAACTACAGCTTCGAGGCGATCACGAAGGCGATCCGCCTGATCGTCGGGGGCGCCCGCTTCATCGTGACCAACCCCGACGCGACCGGCCCGAGCGCCGAGGGCGTCATGCCCGCGACGGGCGCGATCGCCGCCCTGATCACGAAGGCCACCGGCAGGGACCCGTACGTGGTCGGCAAGCCGAACCCGATGATGTTCCGCTCGGCGATGAACAAGATCGGCGCGCACAGCGAGAACACCGGCATGATCGGCGACCGGATGGACACCGACATCGTCGCCGGCATCGAGGCCGGCCTGCACACCGTCCTCGTCCTCACCGGCATCAGCGACCGCGCCGAGATGGACCGCTACCCGTTCCGCCCCGACGAGGTGCTGACCGGCGTGCACGAGCTGCTCTCGACCGACCCGTACGAGACAGAGTTCCCGCCGGACGACCAGATCCTCTGACGAGCCGCCCCGCCGAGCCGATCCGCAACCCCGACCCGCCCACACTCCAGAAGTTGCGGCGGGAGGGTGGGAGGGGCGCCCGGCCGCTCAGAAGCGGACGTGCTGCAGGATCCAGGCGTGCATCGCGACGGCCGCGGCGGCGGAGGCGTTGATCGAGCGGGTCGAGCCGAACTGCGAGATCTCGAGCACGGCGACGGAGGCGGCGATCGCCTCGTCCGAGAGGCCCGGCCCCTCCTGCCCGAACAGCAGCACGCAGCGCTCCGGCAGCGCGAACGTCTCGATCGGCACGCAGCCGGGCACGTTGTCGATCGCGAGCAGGGGCACGTCCTCCGCCTCGGCCCAGCGGGCGAGGTCGGCGACGGTCTCGTGGTGCTGCACGTGCTGGTAGCGGTCGGTGACCATCGCGCCGCGCTTGTTCCAGCGCCGGCGTCCGACGATGTGCACGCTCTCGGCGCCGAACGCATTGGCGCTGCGCACGATCGAGCCGATGTTCATGTCGTGCTGCCAGTTCTCGATGGCGACGTGGAAGGGGTGCCGCGACGCGTCGAGCTCGGCGACGATCGCGTCCATCCGCCAGTAGCGGAAGCGGTCGATCACGTTGCGGGAGTCACCGCGCTCGAGCAGCTCGGGATCGAGGCGGTCGTCGTCGGGACGCGGACCGACCCACGGCCCCACGCCGTTCGTCGTCGCCTCGGGGGAGGCGGAGGGCCCGGCCTCGTCCACGTGTCGCGCCGCCCGGCCTAGGCCGACGGGGTGCCGTCGACCGAGCCGAGCATGTCGCCGCCGCCGGCGCGGTCGACGAAGCAGTAGTAGCTGCGCTCGCCGGCGTCCCACTGCTCCTGGGTCACCGGGTAGGAGGCGGACACCTGCACGTCGCCGTACGCCTCGGCACCCGCGATGTCGACGACGCCCTGCGCCTGGCAGAGCGAGGAGACCGAGACGGCCAGCGCGTCCTGGCCCGGGAAGGTCGCGTCGGTCAGCTCACCGGTCGCGACCATCTCGCCGGTGTGGGCGGTGGCGCAGTCGACGACCGTGAATTGCTCGGCCCAGACCGTGTCGAACGGCTGGAGGCACTCCCCGCCCAGCAGCGCCGTCCAGGCGTAGCTGCCGGCCGGCAGCGGGCCGACGGTGGGCAGGGCGGCGGTGGGCGCGGTGGTGGGCGTCGCACTCGGCTCGGACGGAGCGGCGGTCGTCGCGGCCGGGGCCGGCGCGGCCTCCTGATCGCCGTTCGAGCCGACGGCGATCCCGATGGCGAGGATCGCGCCGAGCAGGAGCACGACGCCGACGGCGATCAGGCCGATCAGCAGCCGCCGACGGCTTCGGGCGCGGTCGGGGCCGGGTGCGCCGACGCTCGTGACGGAGGGGACGGGAGCGGGGGCCGGTGACTTCGCGGGCTTCTCGGCGCGGGGCTTCTCGGCGCGGGGCTTGCGGGTCGAGCGCTTGGCGGCGTTGACGTGCGCGCGAGCGGGAGTGCTGAACGGCGCGACGGCCGGGGCGGCGGGCTCGTCCTCGCCGGACGTCCCCTCCGCATCGGTGGTCGCCTCGGCGGTCGGCTCTCCGGATGCGGTGCCGTCGTCGTCCGGCTCGAGGTTCCAGGCGTAGGCGCCAGCGGTCTCGCGCCAGAGCTCCTCGTCGCCGCCGTCGTCCTCGGGCTCGTCGCGCGGGGCGACGACGTCCTCCCACACCGGCGGTGCGTCCCAGCCGCCGCGGGGGTCGGGCCACTGGTACACGTTGGGCGCCGCGGGCTCGCGCGGCTCGGGCTCGGTCGCACCCTCGGGTCGGTCGCGGCGCGCCTCGGAGCGGCGCCCTCGCTCGCGGAGCGCCGGAGGCGCGGTCGGCAGATCGTCGATCGGCGGTGCCGCCGGCAGGACGGGCGCGGGCTCGACCGGCGCGACGGGCGACTCCGGCGCGGGAGCCGCGACGGAGCTCGGGGCGGCCGGAGACTGCGGGAGCACCGGGCCGAGCGGGAAGCGCGGAGAGGGCGTGACCGGTCGCTCGGGAGCGGACTCCGAGCTGGTCGAGTCGTCCGCTGCGGGCCGCGACCGGGGAGCGGTGAAGGCGGCCCAGATGTCGCGGCGCGCGGAGGCGGCGTCGGCCTCGGGATCGGACGCGGGCTCGACGGGCGTCTGCGCGTCGTCCTCCGCGGGCGCCGCGTCCGTGGTCGGCGGCGCGGGGGCGGGGTCCGGCTGGACGACGGTCTCAGGAGCGGAGCCGGGCTCGGGCTCGACGGGACTCACGGCATCGACCGGCTGCTCGACGTCGGCCTGCTGCTCGGAACCGACGCGCTGCTCGAGCTCGACGGGACGCTCGTCCTCGACGGCACGCTCGTCCTCGACGGGACGCTCGTCCCCAGCGGGCCGCTCGACCTCGACGGACGGCTCGGCCTGCTCGGCGTCGACGGGGCGCTCGGCAGCTGCGACCTGCTCGGTCTCACCGGCCTGCTCGATCGGGCCGGCCTGGTCGGGCTCATCGGCACGCTCGGTCCCGTCGGCCTGCTCGATGCTGACGGCCGGTTCGGACCCGGCGCGGCGCTCGACGTCCACCGGCTGCTCGACGACCGACTGCTCGACGACGGACTGCTCGGCCGCGACGGTGCGCTCGGCGTCGGCGGTGCGCTCCGCCTCGTCGGACTGCTCCGCCTCCGCGGGCTGCCCCGCCTCGGTCGGGTCCTGCGGCTCCGCGGGCTGCTCCTCCTCGGCGGGCGCCGCCTCGGGCGCGGGCGCAGGCTCGGGTGCGGCCTCGGGTGCAGGGGTGCGCGGGGCGTCGAAGATGCTCTTCAGGCGGCCGCCGCTCAGCTGCTCGAGGAGCCACTCGCTGCCGCCGGCGCGGCGCTCGGGCTCGGGCTGCTCGTCGCGCCCGCCGTCGGGCTGATCGCCGCGCTCGCGGCCGTCATCGTCCACCATCAGCTCAGCCCGAGGTCGGCCAGCCCGATCGCGGCGAAGTAGGGGTAGCCGGCGCCCTCGATGATCTCGCGGGCCCCGGTCGCGCGGTCGACGACGACGGCGACTCCGGCGATCTCGGCGCCGACCTTCAGCAGGGCCTCGATCGCGGCGAGCGGGGAGCCGCCGGTGGTGGAGGTGTCCTCGACGACGACGACGCGCTTGCCGGCGAGGTCCGGGCCCTCGACCTGGCGGCCGCGGCCGTGGTCCTTGGGCGCCTTGCGCACGACGAAGGCGTCGTACTCGAGTCCGCGGAGGACGCCGCGGTGCAGGATCGCGGACGCGATCGGGTCGGCGCCCATCGTCAGACCGCCGACGGCGTCGACCCGCTCGATCGGGGCGATCAGGTCGAGCATGACGTCGCCGATCAGCGGGGCGACCCGGTGGTCCAGGCTGACGCGCCGCAGGTCGACGTAGTAGCTCGCCTTCTTGCCGCTCGTCAGGGTGAAGTCCCCGTGGAAGACGGCGTCGGAGCCGATGTACTCGATGAGCTGCTGGCGTGCGTCGGTCACGCGCCTACTCTACGGGGCACGCCTACGGCGCGGACTCGGCCCCGCCCGCGCGCGTCGCACCGGCCTTCTCGCCCTGTCCCTCCTCGGCTCCCCCGCGGAACTGGGTCATGTACAGGTCGTAGTACGCGCCGCGGCGCTGGAGCAGCGCCTCGTGAGCACCCTGCTCGACGATGCGGCCGGCCTCCATCACCAGGATCGTGTCGGCGTCCCGGATCGTGGAGAGGCGGTGCGCGATGACGAACGAGGTGCGGTCGGTGCGCAGCGCCGCCATCGCGTGCTGGACGAGCAGCTCGGTGCGGGTGTCGACCGAGGAGGTCGCCTCGTCGAGGATGAGCAGCGACGGGTTGGCGAGGAACGCGCGGGCGATCGTGATCAGCTGGCGCTCACCGGCCGAGACGCTTCCGCCCTCGGCGTCGAGCACCGTGTCGTAGCCGTCGGGGAGCTGCTGCACGAAGCGGTCGACCATCGTCGCCCGGGCGGCGTCGACGATCTCCTCGTCGGTCGCGTCGAGGCGGCCGTAGCGGATGTTCTCGCGGATCGTGCCCTGGAAGAGCCAGGCGTCCTGGAGCACCATGCCGACCCGCGAGCGCAGGTCGCCGCGGCCGATCCGGGTGATGTCGACGCCGTCGAGCAGGATCCGCCCGCCCGTGAGCTCGTAGAAGCGCATCACCAGGTTGACCAGCGTGGTCTTGCCGGCGCCGGTCGGACCGACGATCGCGACCGTCTGGCCCGGCTGGGCCGAGAAGGTCAGCCCCTCGATCAGCGGCTGCTCCGGGTCGTAGGAGAAGGAGACGTCCTGGAACTCGACGTGGCCGTCGGTGCGCTCGGGCAGCGAGTCGACCGCGGTCTCCGGCTCCTGCTCGTCCGCGTCGAGCAGCTCGAAGGTGCGCTCGGCCGAGGCGACGCCCGACTGCAGCATGTTCGCCATGCTCGCGAGCTGGGTCACCGGCTGGGTGAACTCACGCGAGTACTGGATGAACGCGGTCGCGTCGCCGAGGGTCAGCTGGCCCGAGGCGACCCGCAGCCCGCCGACCACGGCGATCAGCACGTAGGAGAGGTAGGACACGAAGGTCATCGCCGGCATGATCATGCCCGAGACGAACTGGGCGCCGAACGAGGCCGAGTAGAGCGCGTCGTTCCGGCGGTCGAACTCCTCGAGCATCTCGCGGTCGCGGCCGAAGGTGCGCACGATCTCGAGGCCGGAGAAGGTCTCCTCGATGTGGCCGTTCAGCGCGCCGGTGTTCTTCCACTGCGCGGCGAAGAGCTTCTGCGAGCGGGCGCCGATGACGCCGGCGATCACGGCGGACAGCGGGATCGAGACCAGGGCGATCAGCGCGAGCTGCCAGGAGACGATGAACATCATCACGGCGATGCCGATGATGGTGAGCACCGACTGGACGAGCTGCGAGAAGGCCTGCTGCAGCGCGGTCTGGATGTTGTCCACGTCGTTGGTCACCCGCGACATCACGTCGCCGCGCTGCCGGGTGTCGAAGAAGCGCAGCGGGAGGCGGTTGAGCTTCGCCTCGATGTCCTGGCGCAGGCCGAAGACCACCCGCATCACGAGGCCGTTGAGGATGTAGCCCTGAGCCCACATCAGCACTGACGCGACGACGTACATCAGCAGCACGATAATGATCAGTCGCCCGAGCACGGTGAAGTCGATGCCCTCGCCGGGCACGATCGCGGTCTTCGAGAGCATGTCGGCGAAGGTGCCGTTGCCCTCGGCCCGCTGCTGCTCGATGATCTGCTCGAGCGGGACGCCGGCGGGCAGCTGCGAGCCGATCACGCCGTTGAAGATGGTGTCCATCGCCTGGCCGAGGATCTTCGGCGCGATGACGGTGAGCACGACCGACGCTGAGACCAGGGCGACCACCAGGATCATCCGGGCGCGCTCGGGCCCGAGCAGGCTGAACAGCCGCTTGGCGGAGGGCCAGAAGTTCTGCGCCTTCCGGGCGGGCGGGCCGTCGCCGAACATGCCGCCGTCGCCCTCACCGGGCTCGAACTCGGGCTCGAGCTCGGAGGACTCGGCGACCGGCGCCGCCTGGGCCTCGGTGTCGCGTACGCGTGCCATCTCAGGCCACCCCTTCCACGCTCAGCTGGGATTCGACGATCTCGCGGTAGGTCGCGTTCGTCTCGAGGAGCTCGTCGTGCGTGCCGCGGCCGACGATGCGGCCCGCGTCGAGCACGACGATCTGGTCGGCGTTCCGGATCGTCGACACGCGCTGGGCGACGATGATCACGGTCGCGTCGGTGGTCGCCTCGGCGAGGGACTCCCGCAGGCGCGCATCGGTCGCGACGTCGAGCGCGGAGAACGAGTCGTCGAAGAGGTAGACGCGCGGCTTCGCGACGAGCGCCCGCGCGATGCAGAGCCGCTGCCGCTGCCCGCCGGAGACGTTGGTGCCGCCCTGCGAGACCGGCTCGTCGAGCCCGCGCTCCTTCGCCCGGACGAAGTCCTCGCCCTGGGCGATGCGCAGCGCCTCCCAGAGCTCCGCGTCGGTCGCGTCGGGCCGACCGAAGCGGAGGTTGGAGGCGATGGTGCCCGAGAAGAGGTACGGCCGCTGCGGGACGAGCCCGACGACCTTCGCGAGCTGCGCGCGGTCGAGCGAGGACACGGGCACGCCGTCGATGGCGACCGAGCCCTCCTGCGGGTCGAACAGCCGCGGCACGAGGCCGAGCAGCGTCGTCTTGCCCGCGCCGGTCGAGCCGACGATGGCCGTCGTCCGGCCCGGCTCGGCGACGAGGTCGAGCTGCGAGAGCACGGGGCGCTCGGCGCCGGGGTAGCCGAAGACCACGCCGGAGAACTCGACGCGGCCGACGGTCGGCGCCTCGACGCCGCCGGTCGGCGTGGTGAGGCTGGTCCGGGTGTCGAGGACCTCCTGGATGCGCTCGGAGCAGACCACGGCGCGCGGGATCATCATCACCATGAAGACGCCCATCATCACGGCGGTGAGGATCTGCAGCAGGTACTGGAGGAACGCGGTCAGCGAGCCGATCTGCATCTGACCCGCGTCGACCCGGTGCCCGCCGAACCAGAGCACGGCGGCCGTGGCGAGGTGCAGGATCATCATGATCGCCGGGAACATCAGCACGAAGATGTTGCCGACCTTGATCGACACCTCGGTGATCGCCTCGTTCGAGCGGCGGTAGCGCTCCGACTCGAAGGGCTCGCGGACGAAGGCGCGGACCACGCGGATGCCGGTGATCTGCTCGCGCAGCACCCCGTTGATCCCGTCGATGCGGTCCTGCATCAAGCGGAACAGCGGCAGCAGCAGGAAGACCAGCACGCCGACGACGACGAAGAGCACGGGCACCGAGACCCAGACCAGCCAGGAGAGCCCGGCGTCCTCGCGCAGGGCGAAGACGATCCCGCCGATGCACATGATCGGCGTCGAGACCATGAAGTTGAGCGTCATCAGCACGAGCATCTGCACCTGCTGCACGTCGTTCGTGCCGCGGGTGATCAGGGTGGCGGTGCCGAAGCGGCCGACCTCGAGCCCGCTCAGCGAGTCGACCCGGCGGTAGACGTCGCGGCGCAGGTCGCGGCCGACGGCCATCGCGGTGCGCGCACCGAAGTAGACGCCGCCGATCGCCGCGGCGACCTGGACCAGGCAGACCATGAGCATCGTCATGCCGGTGGCCCAGATGAAGTCGGTGTCCCCCTGGCCGATGCCCTGGTCGATGATCTCGGCGTTCAGGCTCGGCAGGTAGAGCGCCGCGAGGGTCGCGATCAGCTGGAGCACCACGACCGCCGCGATCGACCGGGAGTAGGGCTTCGCGTACGAGGACGCGAGACGGAGCAGGATCATGGGTCCTCCGGTCGGGGCGGGGCGGGAGAGGGCGGCCGGGTCCGCGAGAGGCGGATCGGCCGAGCACGGGGACGGCCGGAGCTTCGGGGCTCGGGCCGAGCGGCGCGGAGGAGCGGCCGCTTCAGGGACGGCGCAAGACAACCATCGACCACCGACACCGGTTCCGCAATCGGTCGGCAGGAGGAGACCGCGCGCTCGGCCCCCGTGCGGGGAAGCTGTCGGCGGCGGCTCCTAGACTTCCGGAATGCGCATCGCCACCTGGAACGTGAACTCCATCCGGGCCCGCACCGGCCGCGTCGTCGACTGGCTCGTGCGCGAGGACGTCGACGTGCTCGCCATGCAGGAGCTCAAGTGCAAGCCCGAGCAGTTCCCGCACGAGGCCTTCGCCCAGGCGGGCTACCACGTCGAGATGGTCGGCCTCAGCCAGTGGAACGGCGTCGGCATCGCCTCCCGCCTGCCGATGGAGGACGTCCAGGTCGGCTTCCCCGGGATGCCCGGCTTCGCCAAGGAGCCCGCGGCGGACGGCTCCTTCCCGCTCGAAGCGCGCGCGATCGGCGCGACGGTCGACGGCGTGCGGGTCTGGAGCCTCTACGTCCCCAACGGCCGCGCGGTCGGCGACCCGCACTGGCACTACAAGCTCGAGTGGTTCGCGGCCCTCGAGGCGAGCACCCGCGCCTGGCTCGCGGCCGAGCCCGACCTGCCGCTCGCGCTGGTCGGCGACTGGAACGTCGCCCCGCTCGACAGCGACGTCGGCGACCCGACGCTCGGCCCCGGCTCCACCCACGTCTCCCCCGAGGAGCGCGCGGCCTTCGAGGCCTTCACCGCCGCCGGCCTGCACGACGTCGTGCGCCCGCTCGTCCCCGAGGGCTACACCTACTGGGATTACAAGCAGCTGCGCTTCCCGCACAACGAGGGCCTGCGGATCGACTTCGTGCTCGGCTCGCGCGCCTTCGGCGACCTGGTGACCGGCGCCTCCATCCACCGGAACGAGCGCAAGGGCGACGCCCCGAGCGACCACGTCCCCGTGGTGGTCGATCTCGACCTCGACACCTCGCTCGACGACGACCGCCCGATGATCTTCTGACCGTGGCCTCCTCGAAGAAGAAGCGCGCCCGCGCCGGCCAGCAGCCGTCCTCCGCGCAGCGCCCGTCCACCGCTCAGCGGCCCTCCACCGCCCAGCGCCCCTCCACGGCACAGCGCGCCGCGGCGAGCCGCCCCGCCGTGGCCCGCGCGCACGACGAGCTCCGCGCCGACGCCTACCGCTCCGTCCGCGAGACCTTCGCCGCCGGGAAGCCGCTGCGCCGCCGCTGGGACCTGGTCCTCTCGATCCTCGGCTGCCTCGCGCTCGGGCTGCTCTGCGTGGTGCTCGGCTACCTCGCCGCGATCCTCGCCGTCTTCCCCGGCCAGTGCGAGGGGCAGAACATCGCCTGCGATTACGACCGGATCGACTGGGGCGTCTCGCTCGCCCTGATCGGCCCGCCGATCCTGACGCTGATCGCCGTGGGCGTGACGATCATCCGCTACCTCGTTGGCCGCCGGGTGTTCTGGATCCCGATCGTCGCCTTCGTGCTCTGCGTCGGCACCGCGTTCCTCGCGTCCTGGCTCGTCACCAGCTCGATCCCCGGCTCCGCGCTGGCCTAAGCGGAGCGGCCGTCCACCGGCCGCCCCGCCGTCAGCCGGCGCAGGTCGGGTCGTCGGCGAGCGTCACCTCGGTCTTGTTGATCATCGGCGTGACCCGGACGGCCTGCTCGCCGAAGGTCGCGGCGGGGTCGGCGGCGGTGAAGCCGATCGTCACCGTCGTGGACTCGCCGGGAGCGAGCTGCACCGAGACGCGCGCGACCGGCCGGCCGAGGTCGTCGGTCGGGTCGAAGATCCGGGCCGCCTCGCCGAGCGGGTCGGACCAGGACGCCTGCGCCTGCGAGGTCGTCGTGCCGGGAGGGCCGTAGACGTAGACGTTGGTGACGAAGTCGCCGAGCGGGAAGCGGTTCCCGCCGTTCGCCGCCACGTACTTGGGCAGCGTGCGCGCGACCTTCTCGGTGATGGTGTTGGTCAGCGTCACCTGCGTCGAGAAGCTGGTGCCGCCGGCGGCGCAGCGGTTCGTGCTCGACTGGGTCACCGCGGTGTCGAGGTAGTAGTCCATCTTCGAGCCGATCGACGCGTCCTGGAAGAACACGCCGGTGGTCGAGGTGTCGTCGTTGTCCGTCGGCAGGACGCCCGCGATCGGGGTCGGCGCGAGCAGCGCCTGCTCCTCCGGGTCGGTGCTGTAGGCGAGGATCCGGCTCTCGCCGACGGCCTTCACCACGGCCGGGAGCATCTTCGACGGCTCCATGTCGCCGCCGAGGATCTTGCCGAGGACGGTGGCGCTGGCCTCCGAGAAGAACGCGTCGGTCGCGTCGGCGACCGTGGCGTCCGAGTAGCGGAAGTAGACCTTGTTGAGCAGCGTCGAGACGGTGTTCTCGCTGGTCAGCTCGGTGCCGTCGGTGAGCGTCACCGGGCCGGTGGAGGCGAGCAGATACTGCAATGCCATCGGGTCGATCGCGAGCACGCCGTCGATCTTCTCCCCGGGGAACTTCTGCGCCCAGAACTGCGTCGCGATCGAGGACGCGGTCGGGAAGTCGGGGCGGCTGGTCGACACGTTGAACGTGGTCGCGAGGTTGCCGCCGAAGGTGTCGAGCGCGCTCTGGTCGACCGTGACCGGCTGCAGCCCGCGGAAGTCCTGGCTCGACTGCTGCTTCCCCACCGTGATCGCGCCGCCGTCGACGTTCAGCTGCATCACCGAGGAGGCGCCGCCGCCCAGGGCCTGCGCCTCGGCGAGGTTCTGGAAGAGCACGAGGTAGCTGCGCGGTCCGCTGGCGCCGAGGGCGTCGGGGAGGATCGCGGTGATCGGCTGGACCTGGTCCATCGCACTGGTCGCCGTCTCGAGCTGCGGGGCGAACGCGTCGAGCGCGGACGCGACCTGCGGCACGAGCGCGCCCCGATCGATCCCCTCGACGCGGGCCTGCGCCTCGTCGACGACGCCCTTGGCGACGGTGATCTTGTCGGAGAGCGCGCTGATCGCGGCGATGTCGACCTTGCCGTCGACCGGCTTGAGGACGTCGAGCGAGGTGGAGGAGAGCGGGGTGACGATCTTGCCCGAGACGTCGTCGGCGATCTCGGTCGCGGCGCGCACGGCGGAGAGGTTCGGGCCGAGGAACGGCACGATCTCCATCACCCGCCACACCGGGTCGTCGGTCTCGTCGCGCGCCTCGCCGGTGAGGGTGGCGATCTGGCCGGCGGTCGACTCCGCTCCCGCCGTGTCGAAGCCGGTGAGCTGGTCGGCGACCTGCGAGACCAGCGGGATGGCGGAGGTGAGCTTGGCGCGCACCGTCATCGCCTTCTCGTAGGTCTGCACCGCGAGGAAGGCGGCGACGACCGCGCCGATCACGAGGACCAGCAGGACGGTCAGGGTGATCCAGAGGCCCCGTCTGCTGCGGCGAGGGGTGCCGGAGGCGCGGCGAGAGGAGGTCGTCGTGGTGCTCATTCGAGAGAGCCTAAGCGACGCCCGCCCGCGGACGGCGGTCGATCCGCGCCGTCGTCAACCCAGGAGGAGGGACACGGCGATGAGCACGGGCACCGCCGTGACGGTGGTCACCAGGGCCGTGTCGCGCGCCACGGCGACGCCGCGGTCGTAGCGGGAGGCGAAGTTGAAGATGTTCTGCGCGGTCGGCAGCGCCGCCGTCACGGTCACCGCGAAGAGGTGCTCCGCGTCGAGCGCGAAGGCGAAGCGGCCGAGCAGATAGGCGGTCGCGGGCATCACCAGCGTCTTGAGCAGCGAGGCGACGGCGACCTCGATCCGCCCGGGCCCCGGCTCCAGCGGCCGCTGCCCGCGCAGCGACATCCCGAACGCCATCAGCACGAGCGGGATCGACGCGTTGCCGATGATCGAGAACGGCTCAAGCAGCGGTGCCGGCAGCTGCACCCCGGTGACCGAGACGACCAGGCCGAGCGCCGAGGCGATGATCATCGGGTTCCGCAGCGGCTGGGTGAGGATGCCCGTGACGGAGGCGCGCCCGCTCGTCGAGACGTCGAGCACGGTGAGGATCGTCGGCGCGAGCAGCAGCAGCTGGAGGAGCAGCGTCGGCGCGACCCACTGCGGATCCCCGAGCACGTAGATCGCGACCGGCAGGCCGATGTTGTTGGCGTTCACGTAGGAGGAGGCGGCGGTGCCGATCACCGTCTCCGGCACGGGCCGGCGGAAGAACAGCCGCGACGCGACCAGATAGAGGACCGCCACGATCGCGACCGTGATCAGCGACACCAGGAGGAAGGAGGAGAACAGCACCGAGACGTCGGCGCGGGCGAGCACTGTGAACAGCAGCGCCGGCGTGGTGACGAAGAAGGCGATGCGGGTGAGGACGGCGCGGCCCTCGGGCGGCACCAGGCCGAACCGGGCGATCAGGTAGCCGACCGCGATGACCGTCCCGATGATCGCGAACCCGGTGAGCACTCCCTCCACGGCGTCCTCCGTCTCGTCGGCGGAGCCGGGCGGCTCGCGGGCTGGGATCGTCGGCGCGGGTCGGCGCACCGCGTCCAGCCTAGGAGGCGCCGCCCGTTGCCCCGTCGCGAGGCCGGGCCTACGGTGGGCGCATGCCGCATCTCGAGGTCCCCGGAGCGACCCTGCACTGGGAGGCGGACGGCCCCGCCTCCGCCCCCGCCCTCCTGCTCGTGCACGCGGGCATCACCGATCTGCGGATGTGGGACCCGGTCGTCCCCGCGCTCGCGGAGGACCACCTCGTCATCCGCTACGACACCCGCGGCTTCGGCGAGACCCGGACGGACGACGTCGAGTTCGACCCGCGGCAGGATGCCCTCGACGTACTCGAGCACCTCGGCGTCGAGCGCGCGACGGTGATCGGCTGCTCGCGCGGCGGCTCGCTCGTCCTCGACCTCACGCTCGAGCACCCCGACCGCGTCACCGGCCTGGTGCTGATCGCCCCCGGCGTCGGCGGCTTCCCCTACCCCGACCTGACCGAGGAGGAGGACCGCCGCTTCGACGAGATCGACGCGGTTCTGACCGCCGGCGACCACGAGCGCGTCGCGCGGATGGAGGCGGAGCTGTGGGCGTTCGGCCCCGACCGCGATCCCGCCTCGCTCGATCCCGCCTTCGTCGAGACCGTGCGCGAGCTCGCCCGCGGCCGCGCCGGCCACGAGGGCGAGAAGCCGCGGCCGACCGCGATCGAGCCGCCCGCCTACGACCGCGTCGTCGACATCGCCGTGCCCACGCTGGCGATGGTCGGCGCGCACGACGTCTCCGAGTCGCTCCCGGTGCACGCCTTCCTCTCGGCGACCGTGCCGGGCGCCGACGCCCACGTCTTCGACGACGCGGCCCACCTCCCCAGCGTCGAGCGACCCGAGGAGTTCCTCGCGGTCCTCCGCCCCTGGCTGGCGTCCCACGGCCTCTGACGCGGGCCGGCGACGGCGCACCGTCATGCTGGTCGAGTAGCCCCCCAGGGGCGTATCGAGACCCACCCTCCTCAGCAGGCCGGCTCTGCAGACTCGACGTCTGACGCTGGTGGATCTCGATACGCCCGCTCCGCGGGCTACTCGATCAACATGATCGGCCAACGCGGGACGCCTGCTCGAAGGTTCGGGAATTCATGCTGGTCGAGTAGCGCGCAGTGCGTATCGAGACCCCACGCCCTGCAGGGGGTGGCGCGCCCGCAACGCCGTCAGCGGTTCTTGAAGTAGCGGAAGAGGTGCCTCTCGCGCGTCGTCAGCACGCCGAGGAGGACGCCCGTCGCCGCGCCCAGCACGGCGACGGCCGGCGTCCGGAGGCCCTGGATCAGGGTCGCCGCCGCGTCGACGGGCGGACCGGTGCTCGAGAAGAACAGGGCGACGGCGAGGCCCGCCGAGCCGACCGGGATCAGCCAGGCGAGCGACTCCAGCAGCAGGACCGCCAGCAGCTCGACCCGGTGGACGCGCGAGTGCAGGGCCGAAGCGAGCTCGACCCGGCGCAGACCCGTCACCGCCCAGCACGCCGCGAGCACCAGCAGTCCCGCGAGCGGCCCGGCGGCGAGCGTCACCCGGTCCGCGTTGCGAGCCCCGCCGTCGAAGGCCGCACCGAGGCGCGAGTTCAGCGGTGCGAGCACGGGCGCCGGATCGTCGGGAGCGCTCTCGCCGAGCAGCACGGTCGTCAGGAGGAGGGCCCGGACGCTCTCGCTCTGCGGCCAGGCGTCGATCCAGCACTCGTCGAAGGGCCGCTCGCCGGCCGGAGCACCCGCCAGGGCCGCGTAGCCGAAGCCGCGCCGACGCCCGTCGTCCGGGTAGTCGTAGCGGCCGCGGACGGCGACCGAGCCGCCGCCGGCGAGCGCGAGGTCGTCGCCGCGCCCGACGGCGTCCGCGGCCTCGGGTCCGAGGACCACGCCGGTCCCGGGCACCGCCGCGGCTCGGAGGATCTCGGGGACGCCCGCGGTGACCTCGAAGAGCGGGATCGGCGAGCGGGGCAGCACGGCCGTGACGAGATCGGACGTGGCGGTGCGGACCGCTCCGGCTGCCCGCACCGTCGCCGAGCCGGCGAGCGCCGCGCACGCCTCCCCGTCGATCCGTCCCGGCGCAGCGAGCGTCTGCACGGAGGCGCCGGCCCGCTGGTACGCCTCCGCCTCCCGCACGTGCTGCCGCGTCACCGCCAGGTCCGCGATCTGGATCGGCACGGCGATGAGGAGGACGCACGCGCAGAGCAGCAGCGCACGCGAGGTGCCGGTCGAGACGTTGCGCCAGGCCTCGCGGACCAGGCTCGAGAACCTCACTCCCCGCCTCCGGAGTGTGCGGCGAGGTCCAGCGCCGCCGTGCAGGAGTCGCGCGTGCCGTGATCGTGCGTCGCGACGACGAGGGCGCAGTCGGGCGTCGCGGCCGCGGCGATCGCCCGGTTCACGGTCTGCGCCGTCCGCTGGTCGAGCTGGGCGGTCGGCTCGTCGATGAGGAGGAGGGTGGGCCGCGCCGCGAGGGCCCTGGCCAGCATCAGCCGCTGGGCCTCGCCGCCCGAGAGCTCGCGGAAGGCGCGGTCGGCCACCTGCCCGAGCTCGAACCGGTCGAGGAGAGCGGCCGCCAGCCGATCCGCCTCCGCACCAGAGGCCCCTCCGGCGAGGAACGGCAGGGCGACGTGATCGAGCGCCGATCGACGGGCGACGCCGTGCGGGTTCTGGAACACCCAGCCGATCCGCTCGCGCGCGGCCCGGTCGACGACGCCCTCGGTCGGCTCGACCCAGCCGGCGAGCAGCGCGAGCAGCGTGCTCTTTCCGGACCCCGACGGACCGACGACCGCGCAGGTCTCGCCGACCCGGAAGTCCGCACTGAGCCCGCGGAAGAGCCAGGGGCCGCGCTCGAACCGGTGCCCGAGCCCGTGCACCCTCACCCGCAGCTCCGCGCCCCGGGCAGGACCGCGACCGAGGCCGGCTCCTCCCCGTCGGGGAAGACGACCGCCGAGCGGCCCAGTTCCGAGGAGACGACCTCGACGCGGGCCGGCGAGCCGTCCGCCAGAACGCAACCGTGCTCGCCCTCGAGTCCGACGAGGGCGGACGGTGGCACCACGCCGACTCGGACGGGGTTCGTGAGCACGTACTCGGCGCGGACGGTCGTCGTCCCCTCGGTCGCGAGCGCCGACCGGGCGGACACCGTGGCCGCGAACGCTCGCAGGTCGGCCTCGGCGGTGACCGCGCCCTCCGGAGAGAGCGTCAGCACCGCGTCGTCCACGAGCAGCCGCCGCTCGCCCGGCAGGACGTCCGCCGGGACGGAGGGGAGACGCAGCGCCGCGATCCCACCGGCGACTGCGGCGACGGCACTCCCCCGCTCGACCGGTCCGCCGACCGAGAGCCCGCAGGAGGCCGTGGTGACCGTCGGTCCCGGGATCCAGAGCAGCCGTGACCGCGGGATCCCCGCGAGCTGCTCGTCCTCCCCCGACGCCTCCTCGAGGAGGTGCTCGATCGCGCGGATCGAACCGTCTCCGAGGATCCCGTCGGCGACCAGCGGCGAGCCGAGGCGGATGAGCTCCTCCTGCAGGGCGCGCACGTCGGGGCCCGTGTCGCCCTTCACGAGGTCGCGCCAGAGCGGCGTCGCCGTCGCGAGGGAGAGCACGGGCGCGCCGTCGACCGCGAGGGACGACGTGCCCGACGAGAACGATCCGCCCGCGCGGCAGGAGGAGGCGGTCATCAGCCCCTCCGTCGCGGAGACGAGGGACACGGCCGGTGCCCGCTCGAACCCGGCCTCGACCTGGCGAGGATCGGCGAACTCCTCGAACGGGACGGGCACCGTCTCCGGACCGGACGAGTCCGCCAGGCTCGCGGGCACCGTTGGCGTCACGAGGAGGAGTGCGGCCCCGGCGCCGCCCGAGGCGAGGAGCACCGCGATGACGACGCCGAGCGAGAGGCGGGCGACCCGCGACGGCCTCACGTCCGGACCGGTTCAGCCATCGACGAGCCCCAGCGGATCGCCGGCGCACTCCTCGTACTCGCCCTTGCGATCGGCCGGAATCGAGACGGGCAGCGAGGACACCGCGTTCTCGCGGGTCCAGTCCTCAGCGGTGTAGCCGGCGTCGACGAGGCCCTTCCGGTGCAGGCAGTCGACCATGATCGACGCCTCGTCCACGTTCTCCGGATTCCGGGTGATCCACGTGTAAAGGGCGCCGATGCTCCGCTCACCCGCCTGGACTCCGCAGTCGTCGGTGACCTGCCGAGACGTGTCGGGATCGACGGGCGAGACTGGCGTGGCGGAGTAGGAGCCGCCGCGTCCGAACCCGGAGAAGTCGAACCCCGCGGCCTCGAGGCAGCCCGAGAAGCGGCCGGTCATCTCCGAGTACTCCTGGTCGGTGATCTCGCCGTCAGCGAGAACGCCACGCTCGAAGTCCGACGCGGCATCGTCGAAGTGCGAGCGGAACTCCGCCGCCCAGGGGCCGGAGAACGCCGGTCCGTCGACCGGCCTCGCCTCCTCGACTCGCGAGTCCGCGCACCCGGCGAGGAGCCCCGACACAGCGAGAACGAGCGCAGCAGCAGCGCGCGCGGGGGCGCCCGGGAAGATGCTCCTAACCATCCGGGGATGGTAGCTCCGCGGCGACCGACGGGGCGCGATGGCGCGGAGCGTCGCATTGCGCCCCGAGATGCCCGGTGGTGCAGTGCGCCGCTCCGCTGTTCGATGTCGAATGAGGATGCTGGAGATCAAAGGTCTGGCGACGAGGGAATGATCCAGGCGGCGAGGTCTATAGCGCTGGCGCCTGTGTCCCCGAGGGCACGGGCCAGCGCGGGAGAGACGAAGCGGACCAGTGCGCTGGAGCGGAGGCGGCCGCGTGGATCGATGAAGCGTCCGATGTGGAGGGTCTCCCGGCCGACGCCGTCGCTCTCGAAGATGCGGTCGATGGCGTCGAGCGTCTGGAGTCCCCAGGGGGAATGAACCACCAGGAAGGAGTCGCCCGGGACACGGCGGAGACCGCGGCGGACCTGCTCCGGATCGGTGGCACTCGCGACTCCGAACCACCCGCGTTCGTCGCAGTGGGCGACGTAGGACACGAGCCCGGACTCGCGGAGACCGTCGACGACAGCCATCACGTCCACCGCGAGGACTTCCGCTCTCGTCGTCCGGCCGCCGGCGACGAGAGGAGGCTCGGCACGGTCGCCGAGAGCGTCCGGGAATCGCACCGGCTCTCTGAACGGGACGATGCGGGCTTCGGTGATTCCTCCATCCCGCCAGACGCCCTCGACCGTGACGACGTCGACGCCGGCGGGAGCGGACTCGAGAGTCAGCGGAACGCTCGGCGCTGCCTGCTCGACGACGATGTCGTAGAGGCCGGCGCCCACTGCGGCAAGGCGGAGTCCCCCGGCCACTCGCTTCAGCCGACCGGTGGCGCCGACGCCATCGCCGGCTGAGACGACGAGCGAGGAGATCGGTCGGAGATCCCCGTCCTGGGCGCTCACAGCCCAGCCAGCCCCGTCGATTTCGCCGTCCGCGTCGTACCCATACGTGGATGATATGGACGCGGGGTCGCGATGTCGACCGTGGCGCGTCACGACCGGCGCTCCTGCTGCTCGAGGAATGCGCAGCGCGTGTCGCGCCTGCGTTCTGCAGGAGAGCCGATCTCGATACGCCCGCTGCGCGGGCTACTCGATCAGCATGGACGGGCCCAGCGCGGCCGAGACGCGTGAACATCCCGGCACCCCGGCTGGTCGCGGAGCGCGCAAGGACTGGGCGCGCCAGCGCGCCATCATGCTGGTCGAGTAGCGCGCAGCGCGTATCGAGACCCCACGCTCCGCAGAACGGTGGATCTCGATACGCCCGCTGTGCGGGCTACTCGATCAGCATGATCGGCCCGTCGCCGGCGCGAGCGCGCCGCTCCTAGGCGACGTCGGCGAGGTCGAACGCCCAGTCGGCGTAGAGGACGGGCGGGTCGCCGGCCTCCACGACGTCGACGCGGTCGAAGCCGGCCTCGACGCAGATCGCGCTGTCCTCGGCGTCGTCCGCGGGGACGTACGCGTGCACGAAGCGCGGCAGCGGGAACGCCGCCGCCTCCTCGAGGAGCAGGCGCACCGAGCGCGCCACGACGCCGCGATCACGGGCAGCGGGAGCGATGCTCCAGCCCGTCTCGTAGGCGAGTGCGCCACGCGAGTGGCCGTACCAATAGCCGATGGAGCCGACGCAGTGCCCGTCGAGCTCGATCGCGTAGAAGAACCCGCTCCCCTCGGCCCAACCGCGCAGGTAGCGGTCGTGCCGGTCGAGGAACTCGTCTTCCGTCTCGAGACGCTCTCCGGACTCCGCGAGATCGCTGCGGAGTGCGGTGACGTCCGCCTGCGGCCAGGGCAGGAGGCGGAGGGTCTCGGAGTGCTGATCGATGCTGACTGTTCTGTGGTCGCTTCCGGGTTCGGGTCCCGTCACGCGATCCGATCCTTCCTCTTGAAGGTGGACCGACGCCCTGCCGCTCCGCCAGGTGTTCGGAGTCGCAGGTCGATCGGATGGCCGCCGGGTGTACGCAGCCGAGATGTCCGCCCTATCTTCGACCCCTTGGAGGAGCCTTGGCAGGAACCTTGCGAATCTAGCCCCGGACGGGGGGTGCTACCTGCGAAAAGGCTGGTCGCGGCCTGATATCACGCGCCGATTCCCCCGTCGATCCGCGCAGAGAGGGCCGTTTCGGCGGAGTCGTGCGCCGTGATCGCCGACCTCGCGGATTCGCTCCGGGCCCACGCAAGAAAAGCGCGCGCCGCGGCCCATACGCTCGGGGATGGGCCGGATCCGGCCCGAACCACCCGGGTATACGAGCGTGAGGAGGATCACCATGTCGCAATTCGTGCAGAGCACCGTCGTCGGAGAACCCGAGGTCGTCGAGGACCGCGTCGAGACCTCCCGCGCCTGGCTCCGCCTCAAGGCCGCGGCCACCGCACTGCAGCCGCTCCAGGCGCAGGACGGCTCGCTGGCCGACCCGGACCGCCTGGACGACGCCCGCGCCGAGATCGACCGCCTCGTCGACGCGATCCGCACCCTCGCGCCCGCCTTCCCGCACGACGCCGCCTACCTCGAGGCGCTCGTCGTCGACTTCGAGCGCTGGAGCGCCGAAGGCCTCGGTGTCCCGGACTTCCTCGACTCGCTGCAGGCGTTCCAGCCGCAGCTCGACCGGATCGACGGACTGCGTCACCTCGTCGTCTTCCCGATGCTGACGCAGAACGGCAGCCGCGACCGCCACGTCGAGGCCGTCCTCGTCGAGGTCGTCTGGCCGCGCTTCGTCGCGGAGCTCGAGGCGGGCGACTACTCGAACGCGCTGTTCGTGCCGGTCCGCTTCGTCGACTTCACCGCCGGCTACGACACCGACAGCGCCGTGCTCTTCCCCGAGACCGTCGCGATGCGCGCCGTCCCCGCCTTCACCTGGGGCGCGATCTTCGCCGACCGCGAGGCCGCGCGCTTCCGCCGCGTCGTCTCCGCCGCCGCGGAGATCACCCGGCTCGAGCTGCCGGAGGACGCCCGCCGGATGCTCGAGGACCAGCACACCGCGGAGGAGGCCTTCGTGATGTGGGACCTCATCCACGACCGCACCCACATGCGCGGCGACCTGCCGTTCGACCCGTTCATGATCAAGCAGCGGATGCCGTTCTTCCTCTACTCCCTCGAGGAGCTGCGCTGCGATCTGACCGCGTTCCGCGAGTCCGTCGCGATCGAGCGGCGCCTGGCCGGCCAGGAGCACCGCGACGGCGAGGAGGAGGCGCTCGCGACGCGGGCGCGCACGGTCCAGTACGCCATCCTCTTCGACCGGCTGTTCCGCTTCCCGCTGACCGGCTCGCGGGTGCGCAACTACGACGGGCTCGGCGGCCAGCTGCTCTTCGCCTGGCTGCACCAGCACGGCGTGCTGCACTGGACCGACACCCGGCTCGCCTTCGAGTGGGACAGCGTCGCGGACGTCGTCGTCGCGCTCTCGGACGCCATCGACGAGCTCTACTGGCGCTCGATCGACCGGCCGAAGACCGCGCACTGGCTCGCCGCCTACGCGCTGGTCGCGGCGACGGTGACGCCGCACCCCGCCTCCGCCTGGGCGCGCGGGCTGCCGGACGAGGTGCTCCTCGGCGCTCCCCGCGGGCTGACCGACGCGGTGCTGGACGACGAGTTCCCGCTGTCGATGTTCTACGAGGCCCTCGGCAGGAAGATGGGCGACGTGATCGCATCGACCGCGGGCATCACCGGGCGCGACTGACCGCGCGGGCGGGCCGCGCAGCGGGCACCATCATGCTGATCGAGCAGACCGCGCGGCGGCCCCGCCCATGCTGATCGAGTAGCCCGCGCAGCGGGCGTATCGAGATCCACCGTCCCCAGCACGCCGGGTCTCGATACGCCGCCTCCGGCGGCTACTCGACCAGCATGGGGACGTGCACGACCGATACGAATGGAGCGTCATGCGGCGACTCGCGCGGCGGCCTGCCCGACCGTCGTCGGTTAGCGTGGGGCGCATGCCTCCTGGCGCCGTCGCTGCCGACCCCTTCGATGCGGGCTGGACTCGGCGAGCGCCGACCCGTTCCGCCTACGTCCGCGACGCCGTCGCCGCCGGCGTCCTGGTGGTGGCGACCCTCGTCTCCGTCGCCCTCTACGCCTCGGCGGGCTTCACCGACGCCGCGCACCCCGCCGTGAGCACGCTCTGGGCGCTCGCGATGACCCTCCCCCTCGCCCTCCGCCGGCGCTTCCCATCGACCGTGGCGGTCGCGCTCACCGCTGTCTACGCGCTCGGGCTGATCCTCCAGGTGCCGGAGTCGCTGTTCAACCAGATCTGCCTCTACCTCGCCCTCTACACGGTCGGCGCCTGGAGCCGCGACCGGCGCCTGGCGCTCGTCGTGCGCACGGTCATCGCCGTCGGCATGCTGGGCTGGCTCATCGTCACCCTCGCGACCGGCGCCCCCGTGAGCAGTCCGCTCCCGACGGAGGAGTCGGCCGGGCTGCTGCCGCCCTACGTCGCGGAGTCGGCGCTGGCCGTCGTCGCGAACCTGCTCTACTTCGGCAGCGCCTACGTCTTCGGCGACGCGTCCTGGCAGTCGGCGCGGCGGCTGGAGGCGCTCGAGGCGCGCACCGCCGAGCTCGACGACGAGCGGGAGCGCTCCTCGCGCCAGGCCGTGTCGTCCGAGCGGCTGCGCATCGCCCGCGAGCTGCACGACGTCGTCGCCCACCACGTCAGCGTGATGGGCGTGCAGGCGGGGGCTGCTCGACGGGTGCTCGCGCGCGATCCGGAGCGGGCGGCCACGGCGCTCAGCGCCATCGAGAGCGACGCGCGCTCGGCGATCGAGGAGCTGCACCGCATCCTGATCGCCCTCCGCGCCGAGGACACCGCCCTCGACCCGCTCACCGACGCCGCCTCGACCAGGGGGGTCGCGCAGCTCGAGGAGCTCGTCCTCGCCGCGGCCGGCTCCGGTCTGCCCGCCGTGTTCCTCACCGTCGGCGAACCCAGGGACATCCCGGCGACGGTCGGTCTCAGCCTCTACCGGATCGCGCAGGAGTCGCTCACCAATGTGCGCAAGCACGCCGGCCGCGGCGCCACAGCCGAGGTGCGGCTGCGCTACCTCGACGACGCGGTCGAGCTCGAGGTCGCCGACGACGGCGGCGAGGGCGCGCATCCCGTCGCCGCGACGTCCTGCGGGCTCGGGCACACCGGCATGAGCGAGCGCGCCGCGGCCGTCGGCGGCACGGTCGAGACCGGCCCGAGCGGCTCCGGCTACCTGGTGCGTGCCCGCGTCCCTCTGACGAGCGTCCGCGCGGGGTCCGGGGAGCCGGTAGCGTCGTCCGAGGTGTCGTGGGGGCGCCGGGAGCGAGCGAGCGGGGGGCGCGCATGACGGCCGATGTCCGGGTGCTGCTGGTCGACGACCAGGAGCTCGTCCGCGCCGGCTTCCGCACCATCCTCGAGTCCGAGCCCGGGATCGTCGTCGTCGGCGAGGCCCGCACCGGGATCGAGGCGATCGAGCGGGCCTCCGACCTGTGCCCGGACGTCATCTGCATGGACGTGCAGATGCCCGGGATGGACGGCCTGGCCGCGACCCGCGAGATCGTCAAGGATCCGCGGCTGTGCTCCAGCGTCCTCATCCTGACCACCTTCGACCGCGACGACTACCTCTTCGAGGCGCTGTCGTCCGGAGCGAGCGGCTTCCTGCTGAAGAACGCGTCGCCGGAGGAGCTGGTCGAGGCTGTACAGGTGGTGGCCCGCGGCGACGCTATGCTCGCACCCGACGTGACGCGCCGCGTGCTCGAGCGCTTCGCGACGGCGCCGGCCCGCGCCGAGGTCCACCCCGGCATCGAGGAGCTCACCGACCGCGAGCGCGAGGTGCTCGTGCACTTGGCCCGCGGCTCGTCCAACGCCGAGATCGCCGCCGAGCTCTACGTCGGCGAGGCCACCGTGAAGACCCACGTCTCCAAGATCCTGATGAAGCTGCGCGTCCGCGACCGGATCCAGGCCGTCGTCTTCGCCTACGAGCACGGGATCGCGGTGCCGGGGCGGTCCTGACCGTTCCGGTCCGCGCGCCGGCCCGATCGCGCCCGTCAGCGGGCGCTCGTGCCCGTTCGGGCGTCAGCGCCGAGGCTGGGCCGGAGCCGGACGTGGCGGGATTCGACGGACGAACTCCATGCGGATGTCGGGGACGATCTTCCTGTCGAGCACGACGGTCATGTAGCGGCCGTCGACCCGGGCGCCGATGGCGACCACGTCGGGGTCGGTGTCGACGCGGTAGCCGCGCAGCGCCTCGCCGTCGACGACGACCGGGACGCCGCGCACGACGTCCTCGTCGCGCAGGGCGGCGGCGACGACAGGCATGCCGCCGCGGCGGGTGCGGACGCGGCCCGGGAAGGTGTTCCGCAGCACGTCGCCCATGTGCGCGGCGAGGCGCGACTCGAGCGGGCGGCTGCGCTCGGCGGGGATCGGCACGGAGGTGCGCACCGCCTCCCACAGCACGGGGTAGCGCATCCGCGTGACCTGATCGACCATCCACGGCGGGAGGTGGTCGTTCTCGGCGCGCTCGATCGCGCGCTTCTGCTCGGGGGTGAGCGGGACGTGGTTGACCGGGTCGGCGCGGTTGCGCGGATTCTTGAAGAACGAGTAGGAGAGGGAGATCTCGACGAAGCGTCCGAGCGCCATGGTCTGCGCCGCCGCGAACTCCTCGAGGCGGGGCTGCGGGGCGAACGCGAGGACGGGGTCGCCGAAGCGTGCCGCGATCTCGTCCACCCCGGGAGGGGCGGGCATGTCGCGGACCGCCCCCGAAGTGTCCATGCGCATAGGACAAGAGTGGCCTGCCTCCCACGCGATACCAACTTCTTGACGGCAATCGGCTTTCAGGGGATGGTCCGTTCACATGCCGGAAACACAGGGAGCGGCGGCGCCCGCCACCAGGATCGATCCGCGGCGGGCTGCGAGGATGGGGGGATGAGCGCTCTGCACGATCCCGACCTCCGCGGCTTCGCCTCCGACAACTACTCCGGCGTGCACGAGGAGGTGCTCGCCGCGATCGCCGCGGCGAACGGCGCCCACCAGGTCGCCTACGGCGAGGACGTCTACACCGCGGAGCTGCAGCGCGTCTTCCGCCGCGAGTTCGGCGAGCAGGCCGAGGCCTTCCCCGTCTTCAACGGAACCGGGGCGAACGTGACCGGTCTGCAGTCGATGCTGCCCCGCTGGGGAGCGGTCGTCTCCGCCGGCACCGCGCACATCAACTCGGACGAGGGCGGGGCCCCCGAGAAGGTCGGCGGGATCAAGATCCTCACCGTCGAGAGCCCCGACGGCAAGCTCACGCCGGCGCTCGTGGACGAGCAGGCCTGGGGCTTCGGCGACGAGCACCGCGCCCAGCCGCTGGTCGTCTCGATCACGCAGTCGACCGAGCTCGGCACGGTCTACACGCCGGAGGAGGTCCGCACGCTGGCCGACCAGGCCCACGAACGGGGGATGCGGCTCCACATGGACGGAGCGCGGATCGCGAACGCCGGAGCGGCCCTCGGGCTGCCCCTGCGCGCCTTCACCAGCGACGCCGGAGTCGACGTCCTGTCCTTCGGCGGCACCAAGAACGGCATGCTGCTCGGCGAGGCGATCGTCGTGCTCGACCCCGAGGCGTCCAGCGGGCTGACGTTCCTCCGCAAGACCAACATGCAGCTGTCCTCGAAGATGCGCTTCCTCTCGGCGCAGCTGCTCGCGATGCTCGGCGAGGACGGCGATGCGGAGCCGCTCTGGCTGCGCTCGGCCCGGCACGCGAACGCGATGGCGGCGCGGCTGCGCTCGCAGCTGGACGGGGCCGTGGCCGCCGGACGGATCACCGGGCTCGCCTTCACCCAGCCGACGCAGGCGAACGCGGTGTTCGCGACCCTGCCGGCGGGGGTCGCGGACCGGCTGCGCGCCGCCTACCGCTTCTACGACTGGAACCCGGCGACCGGCGAGGTGCGCTGGGTCTGCTCGTTCGACACGAGCGAGGACGACATCGACGCGTTCACGGCGGCGATCGAGCGCGAGCTGGCCGCGTGAGGGCGCGCGCCGTCGGGGCGGGGGCGGCGCTGCTCGTCGCGGCCGGCCTGCTCGCGGGCTGCACGGCGGCCGAGCCGGAGGCGAGCGGGACGGCGTCCGCGACCGCCTCTGCGACTCCTCCTGCCTCCGCGTCCGCGTCGCCGACCCCGAGCCGCTCCTCCGCCGCCCGGCTCGACTGCGACGCCCTGCTGCCGGTCGCGCGCGCGTCGAGCGCCCTCGGGATCGCGGCCGGCTCGCTCGAGGGCACGCGGGACGAGACGGTGCGCTCCTCGGCCGAGCTGATCCGCGAGTCGGCGCAGGAGAACGGCGGGCTGCTGACCTGCGCCTGGTACGAGGAGGACGGCACGGCGTCGATCACCGCCTCGGCCGCCGAGGACGCCGCGGACGCGTTCGCCGCGGCCGGTCTCTCCGCCGGAACGCGACTCGCGACCGACGTCGAGGCCTACAGCGCCTGCTCGGTCGAGATCTGCTCCGTCGATCTGCTCACCGGCTCGACCTGGGTGACGCTCGCGCTGACCGGCTCGCCGGCCGACGCCGACCTCGCGGCCCTCGCCACGGCGACCGCCGCGGCGGCCGGCGGTCGGCTCGACGAGCCGGTGACCGCGACCGCACCCGCCTGCGCCGAGGTGCTGACCGGCGAGCAGCTGGCCGCGACGGCCGGGCTCGTGGACGCGACCCCGGGGAGCGGGACCGAGGGCGTCGCGCCGTCGACCGCCTCCGCCGCGGCCGCCGCTCGCGCGGGCTACGCCTCGTGCACCTGGACCGACGCGACCAGCAGCAGCTACGCGGGTCTGAGCGTCGACGTGCTGCCGAACGGCGAGGACGGCTGGCGCAACCTCTCCCTGACGACCGGGCTCGCCGTCACGCTGACTCCGCTCGACGGCCTCGGCGACCGCGCGCTCTCGGGCTGCGGCGGCGGCTCGTGCGAGGTCGACGTGCTGGCCGACGACACGTGGTGGCGGGTGCTCGTGACGGGCGACGCGGCCCGAGCCGAGTCCGTGGCGCGCGCGGTCATCGCCGGCTGATCCCCCGCCGCGAGATGCCACTTGTGCACGCCTTCCACGGCGTGTCGCGTGCACAAGTGGCATCTCGCGGGAGGGAGGGGGACGGTCAGCGGCGCCAGTACTCGTAGTGCGAGGACTCGCGGCAGCCGAGGGACGCGTAGAGGCGGCGGGCGGCGGCGTTGTCGGCGAGCACCTGGATCCACAGGCGGTCGACGCCTCGGGCGGCGGCCTGCTCGAGCAGGGCGCGGAGGACCGTGGCGGCGTGGCCGCGGCGGCGCGCGTCCGGGCGCGTGGCCAGCGCGAAGAGACCGCACCAGGACTCGCCGTCCTCGGCGGTCGCCCAGGAGAGCCGGCCGCAGGCGGCGGGGCCGCTCCCGTCCCGCAGCAGGGCGTAGGCCGAGTCGCAGCCCGCGAGGATCCGCTCGGCGATCCCGCGCTCGGCGTCGCCGCCGCGGCCGTCGACCGACCACCAGAGCGACAGCCACTCCTCACCGGGCGCGTCCGTCGTCTCGACCGGCTCCGCGTCCTCCGGGGCGGCGGGACCGAGCGCGGCGAGCGCCTCCGTCACGGAGCCGGTGAGGACGAGGGTGCGCTCGTGCCCGGCGTAGCCGCGGCGGGCGAGCCGCTCGGGCAGGTCGGCGGGGAGGGTCGCGGGGCCGAGCTGGAAGAGCGGCGGGATCCCCTGCTCGCGCGCGAACTCCTCCGCTGAGGTGATCGCCTGGTCCACGTCCTCGACGGGACCGGACGTGAGCACGGAGTTGGCGCGCTTCGTGACGCCGCCGGCCGCGCGCAGCCGCCAGCCGCCGAGCGCGCGGCGCTCGAGGGGCGGCCAGGCGGCGGCGGCGAGTCGGTCGAGGAGGCGCGGGTCCATCCGTCCACGCTAGCGGCGGCCCCGAGCCGGGCTCGTCGAGACGCGAGCCGGCTCGGGACGGGATCTCCGGCTCGCGGAAACAGCTCCGGCCCGCAGGATCCACGCGATCGGGCGAGCCGAGGCGGATCCTGCGAGCCGGAGCAGGTGCGGCCGCGAGCCGGAGCGCGCGGTGCAGGTGGAGCGGGGAGCTACATGTTGATCATGTGGCCCTTGAGGCCGTGGAAGCCCTCCTGGAGCGCCTCCGACAGCGTCGGGTGGGTGTGCACGTTGCGGGCCAGCTCGGTCGCCGTGAGGTCCCACTTCTGCGCGAGCGTGAGCTCGGGGAGCAGCTCGGACACGTCCGGGCCGATCATGTGGGCGCCGAGGAGCTCGCCGTACTGCTTGCTCGCGATGAGCTTGACGAAGCCGGTGGGCTCGCCGAGGCCGTGCGCCTTGCCGTTGGCCATGAACGGGAAGGTCGAGACGGTGATCTCGTGGCCCTCGTCGGTCGCCTGCTTCTCGGTGAGACCGAAGGAGGCGATCTGCGGCTGGCAGAACGTGGCGCGCGGCATCATCCGGTAGTCGCCGAGGGTCTGGGTCTCGGCTCCGGCGATGGTCTCGGCCGCGACGACGCCCTGCGCCTCCGCGACGTGCGCGAGCTGCAGCTTGGCGGTGACGTCGCCGATCGCGTAGATGTGCGGGACGTTGGTGCGCATGTACTCGTCGATGCCGATGGCGCCGCGCTCGGTGACCTCGACGCCCGTCTTCTCGAGGCCGAAGCCCTCGACGCGCGGGACCCAGCCGATCGACATGAGGACCTTGTCGACCTCGAGGGTCGACTGCGTGCCGTCCTTGCCGGTGTAGGTGACGGTGACGTAGCCGTCCTTGTCGACGACCGACTCGACCTTGGTCGAGGTGAGGATCTCGACGCCGAGCTTCTTGTACTGCTTCTGGATCTCCTTGGAGACGTCCGGGTCCTCGTTGGGGAGGGCGCGGTCCATGAACTCGATGATCGTCACGTCGACGCCGTAGTTCTTCAGGACGTAGGCGAACTCCATGCCGATCGCGCCGGCGCCCACGATGGCCATCGTGTCGGGCAGCTCGCGGGTCATGATCTGGGTCTCGTAGGTGACGACGTTCTCGGAGAGCTCGACGCCGGGGAGGAGGCGGACGCTCGCGCCGGTCGCGATGATCGCGTCGTCGAAGGTCAGCGACTCGGAGCCGCCCTTGGTGAGCTGCACGTCGAGGCCCTGCGGGCCGGTGAAGGAGCCGGTGCCGTCGAACTCGGTGATCTTGTTCTTCTTCATCAGGAAGTGGACGCCCTTGGTGCGTCCGTCCGCGACGGTGCGGCTGCGGTCGAAGGCCACGCCGAAGTCGAAGGAGACGTCGCCCGAGATGCCGAACTGCTTCGCCTGCGCGTGGAAGATGTGGGCGAGCTCCGCGTTGCGCAGCAGCGCCTTGGAGGGGATGCAGCCCACGTTGAGGCAGACACCGCCCCAGTACTTCTTCTCGACGATGGCGACGGACTTGCCGAGCTGGGCGGCACGGATCGCGGCCACGTATCCACCGGGGCCTGCCCCCAGGACGACGACGTCGAAGTGCTGGGCCATGGATGATCCTCCATCAGAGTGGTGAGTTGTCGCGCGCGGGGAAGCACGCCGCTCTCCAGGGTACCGTTCCGCACCGACAGGACCCCGTGCTCCTCCGTGGGCGAACGGCCGGTCGGCGCGACGAGCGGGAATGCCGGCGGAGCTCCTGCGGTTGGGTCCCTCGGGCGACGAGGCCCGCCCTGTTCAGCCGTCTCCGGAGAGAAGCACCCCATGACCGACACCGCCACCCGCACCGCCTCGACCAGCGCCCCGATCCTGGACGTCCTCGCCGAGCGCTGGAGCCCTCGCTCCTACGACGCCTCCGCGGCGATCGCGGACGAGACGCTGACCGCGCTGCTCGAGGCCGCCCGCTGGTCCCCCTCGGCCGGCAACTCGCAGCCGTCGCGCTTCATCGTCGCGCGCCGCGGCACTCCGGAGTTCGACAGCATCGTCGGCACCCTCGTCGGCTTCAACGCCGCCTGGGCCGGCTCGGCCGCCGCGCTGATCGTCGCGCTCGCCGAGACGGTCGACGAGAAGGGCGAGGCGCGCCCGTGGGCCGTCTACGACCTCGGCCAGGCCGTCGCCCACCTCAGCGTGCAGGCGCACCACGAGGGGCTGCACGTGCACCAGATGGCCGGCTTCGACAAGGACGGCGTCCGGACGGCGTTCGGCGTCGACGCGCGCTTCGACCCGGTGACCGTCGCCGCCGTGGGCGTGCTCGCCAGCCCCGACGCGCTCGAGAACGACGTGCTCCGCGAGCGCGAGACCGCTCCCCGCACGCGCCTGCCGCTCGAGGAGCTCGTGCTCGTCCAGGCGTAGTCCGCTCCCCCGAGGCCCCGTCGGCCGCCGCTCCGCGGTGCCGGCGGGGCCTTCGTCGTGCAAGGGGCGCCTGTGTTACTCCGCGTGTCGTCGCGGCCGCCGAGGGGTCGGCACTCGTCCGTACGATCGGACGGTCCGCCCGCCCGCCCCGCCTCGGAGCACTCATGACCGGAACCCCCGCCCGCACGAGCCTGGCCTTCGACGCCGCGCTCGGCCAGTCGGCGTTCCCGGTGCGCTTCGACGGGGTCGGCCGCACCTTCGCCCCGGGCGCCCCCGTACTCGCCGACGTCTCGCTCGATGTCCGCGCCGGCGAGGTGATCGCGATCCTCGGACCGAGCGGCTGCGGCAAGTCGACGCTGCTGCGGATCGCCGCCGGACTGGACACGGCGAGCGCCGGAACGGTGCTGATCGACGGGTCGTCGGTCTCGGGGATCGACCCGCGCTGCGCGGTCGCGTTCCAGGAGCCGCGCCTGCTGCCCTGGCGCTCCCTCGCGGCGAACGTCGCGCTCGGGCTCCCGCGCGGCACCTCGCGCGAAGCCGGCCGCACGGCGGTCGACGAGCTGCTCTCGCTGGTCGGGCTGACCGCGCACGCCGGCTCCCGGCCGCGCGAGGTGTCCGGCGGGATGGCGCAGCGCGCCTCGCTCGCCCGCGCGCTGGCCCGCAACCCCGGCGTGCTGCTGCTGGACGAGCCGTTCGGCGCGCTCGACGCGCTGACCCGCCTGCGGATGCAGGACCTCCTGCTCGAGGTGCACGCGGCCGCCCCCGCGACGATCCTGCTCGTCACCCACGACGTGGACGAGGCGCTGCAGCTGGCCGACCGGATCGTGCTGCTCGGCCGCGACGAGCCGGGCGGCGTCTCGCGCATCCGGCAGATCATGACGGTCCCCGGTGCGCGGCCCCGCGACCGCGGTTCCGCCGAGCTCGCCGAGCGGCGGGTCGAGCTGCTCGAGGGGCTCGGGATCGAGCGGCACTAGGCCGCTGCGCCCCACTTCCTCTCCTCCCCAGGCGCCGATCCCGCCCTCCGTCCACGGATCCCACCGCTCGCGGACATCCCGTCCGTCCGCTCCCGCACACTCGTCCCACTCCCGCCACCGCACCGAAGTCGAGGCCCCCATGTCGTTCCCGTCGTTCAGCACCTCCCCGCTCACCCGCCGCACCGCGCTCGCGGGCCTGCTCACCGCCGCCGCGGTCCCGCTCCTCGCGGGCTGCGTCCAGGGCGAGGGCGGCGGCGGCGCGGCCGCGGCACCCGCCGCCTCCGCCGGCTCGACCGCGAAGACCCAGGGCGGCACGCTGACGCTCGACTTCGCGACCTACAACCCGCTGAGCCTCGTCATCAAGGAGAAGGGCTGGCTCGAGACCGCCCTCGCCGAGCAGGAGGTCACCGTCACCTGGGTGCAGTCGGCCGGCTCGAACAAGGCCAACGAGGCCCTGCGCGCCGGGGCGATCGACGTCGGCTCGACCGCCGGCTCGGCCGCGCTGCTCGCGCGCTCGAACGGCTCGCCGATCAGGACGATCGACATCTTCTCCCAGCCGGAGTGGTCCGCCCTCGTCGTGCCCGCCGGCTCGGCGATCACCAGCGTCGAGCAGCTCGCCGGCAAGCAGATCGCGGCCACCAGCGGCACCGACCCCTACTTCTTCCTGGTGCAGGCGCTCGAGGCCGCCGGCCTGAGCATCGACGACGTCACCGTGCAGAACCTGCAGCACGCCGACGGCTGGGCCGCGCTGCAGAACGGCTCGGTCGACGCCTGGGCCGGACTCGACCCGATCATGGCGGGCGCGGAGGCGGCCGGGGCGACCCTGCTCTACCGCAACGTCGACTTCAACTCCTACGGGCTGCTCAACGCCACCGAGAGCTTCCTCGCGGCCAAGCCCGACCTCGCGCAGACCGTCGTGAACGCCTACGAGCACGCCCGCGCCTGGGCCCTGGAGAACCAGGAGGAGACGGCGAGCATCCTCGCGTCCGTCGCCGGGCTCGACGTCGCCGTGGCCACCACCGTGATCACCGAGCGCAGCAACCTCGACGTCGACAACGTCCCCGGCTCGGCCCAGACCGACGTGCTCGCCATCATCGGCCCGATCTTCGTCGCGAACGGCGACGTCGCCACGCAGGAGCAGGTCGACGCGGCCCTCGACTCGCTGATCGACGACACGTATGCGACGGCAGCCGACCCGTCCGCGATCGCCTGACGGCGCTCCTGACGCCCGCACGACCACAGCACGACAGCACCGACCCGGGACAGACCGACCCGCGACAGCACCGACCGCGACACCGACCGAGGAGACGACGATGGCGACACGCGACGACGAGACCGTGACCGACGCCGACCTCGTGCGCCGGAGCACCGGGCTCGTGCAGGCGCCCGGCGCGGTCGGCACCGCCGTGGTCGGGCCGAGCGTCGAGGCGTCGCAGAAGCGGCTCCGCGACGACGAGGCGGCGCACGCCCGGCCGCTCACCTCGCGGCGCTGGTTCCTGGTCGCGGGAGGGGCGATCCTGCCGGTGCTGCTGCTCGCGGCGTGGCAGATCGTCACGACCACCGGGATGGTGTCGGTGTCGGTGTTCCCGTCGCCTGCGATGGTCTGGGCGGCGGCGGTCGATCTCGCGCAGCGCGGCGACCTCGGGCAGGACGTCGCGATCTCGACCCAGCGGGTGCTGATCGGCTTCGGCCTCGGCTCCGCACTGGGGCTGCTGGTCGGCGCGCTCTTCGGGCTCTCCCGGGTGTGGGAGGTCGTGCTGGCACCGACGCTCGGCGCGATCCGCGCGGTGCCGTCGCTGGCCTGGGTGCCGCTGCTGCTGCTCTGGATGGGGATCGGCGAGGAGTCGAAGATCACGCTGATCACGATCGGCGCGTTCTTCCCCGTCTTCACCACCGTGGCGACCGCCCTCGGTCACGTCGACCGGCAGCTCGTCGAGGCGGGTCGGGCGTTCGGCCTCTCGGGCGTGCGGCTGTTCACCGCGGTGCAGCTGCCGGCCGTGATCCCCTCGGTGATCGCCGGGCTGCGCCTGGCGCTCGCGCAGTCGTGGCTGTTCCTGGTCGCCGCCGAGCTGATCGCCTCGTCGATGGGCCTGGGCTTCCGCCTGACCGACAGTCAGAGCAACGGGCGCATCGACCGCGTCTTCCTCGCGATCATCCTGCTGGCGGTGCTGGGCAAGCTGACCGACTCGATCGTCGGCGTGTTCCAGCGCTACGCGATCCGGAAGTGGGCGTGAGGATGACCGGCACGACGCGCTGCACGACCGGCACGACGACCGGCACGACGACCACGGAGGCCCGCCGATGAGCGAGACGATCGCGAACCTGCTCGAGGAGTCCCGCCGCTTCCCGGCGCCCGAGGCCTTCGCCGCGCAGGCGAACGTCGGCTCCGGCGAGCACGCCCGCGCCGCCGCCGACCCGGTGGCGTTCTGGGAGGAGGCGGCCCGGCGCCTCGACTGGGTCGAGCCCTGGCACACCGCGCACCGCTGGGAGCCGGCTGTCCCGCAGGAGGACGGCACGCTGTCCGTCCCGCGCGCGACCTGGTTCGAGGGCGGCACGCTCAACGTCGCCGTCAACTGCGTCGACCGGCACGTCGACGCGGGCCGCGGAGACAAGATCGCCCTGCACTTCGAGGGCGAGCGCGGCGACCGCCGCTCGATCAGCTACGCCGAGCTGCAGCGCGACGTCGCCCGCGCCGCACACGCGCTCACCGCGCTCGGCATCGGGAAGGGCGACCGCGTCGTCGTCTACCTCCCGGTGATCCCCGAGACCGTCGTCATCACTCTCGCGATCGCGCGGATCGGCGCGATCCACTCCCTCGTCTTCGGCGGCTTCTCGGCCGAGGCGGTGCGCTTCCGCGTCGAGGACACCGGCGCGAAGCTGCTGGTCACCACCGACGGCCAGTTCCGGCGCGGTGTCGCCGTCCCGGTGAAGGCGAACGCCGACCACGCGGTCGCCGGCGTCGCGTCGATCGAGCACGTGCTCGTCGTCCGCCGGACCGGCGACGAGACGCCGGACCTCCCCTGGACCGAGGGCCGCGACGTCTGGTGGCACGACGTCGTCGACGGGCAGAGCGACGTGCACGAGGCCGAGGCCTTCGACGCGGAGACGCCGCTGTTCATCATCTACACCTCGGGCACGACCGGGAAGCCGAAGGGCCTCGTGCACACCAGCGGCGGCTACCTGACCCAGGCGTCCTGGACGCACTGGGCCGTCTTCGACGCGAAGCCGGACGACGTGCACTGGTGCACCGCCGACCTGGCCTGGGTCACGGCGCACACCTACGAGATCTACGGTCCGCTCTCGAACGGGCTCACCCAGGTCATCTACGAGGGCACCCCGAACACCCCGCACACCGCGCGGCACTTCGAGATCATCGAGCGCTACGGCGTCACCGTCTACTACACGGCGCCGACGCTGATCCGGACGCTGATGACCTGGTTCCCGGAGGGCGTCCCGTCGGAGTACGACCTCTCGAGCCTGCGACTGCTCGGCACGGTCGGCGAGTCGATCAACCCCGAGGCCTGGGTGTGGTTCCACGAGCGGATCGGCGGCGGGCGCTGCCCGATCGTCGACACCTGGTGGCAGTCCGAGACGGGCGCGGCCGTGATGTGCCCGCTGCCGGGCGTCTCGACCCTCAAGCCCGGCTCCTCGCTGGGCGCCCTGCCCGGCCTCGGCGCCCTCGTCGTCGACGAGGCGGGCGAGCGGGTGCCGAACGGCTCCGGCGGCTACCTCGTGGTCGACCGCACCGGCCCGGCCCTCGCGCGGACCGTCTGGGGGAACCCGGAGCGGTACCGCGACTCCTACTGGGCCCGCTACGCCGACCGCGGCTACTTCTTCTCCGGCGACGGCGCGAAGTACGACGCCGACGGCGACATCTGGGTGCTCGGCCGGGTCGACGACGTCATCAACGTCTCGGGGCACCGGCTCTCGACCATCGAGATCGAGTCGGCACTGGTGGCGCACCCGGCGGTCGGCGAGGCCGGCGTGGTCGGCGTCGAGGACGCGACGACCGGCCAGGCGATCGCGGCGTTCGTGATCCCCTCCGACGAGGCGATCGACCGCACGGAGGAGGATCCGGCCTACTGGACCGCGCTCGAGGCCGACCTCTCGCAGGCGCTGCGCGAGCACGTCGCGACGGCGATCGGCCCGATCGCGAAGCCGCGCGACGTGGTCGTCGTCCCGGATCTGCCGAAGACCCGCTCGGGCAAGATCATGCGCCGCCTCCTCGGCGACATCCGCGACGGCCGCGCCCTCGGCGACGTCACGAGCCTCCAGGACGACACGGTCCCGGAGCGCATCGCCCGCATCGTCGCCGCGCGCAGCTGAGACGCGCGGGCGCCGCGCCCAGCAGGGTGGGTCTCGATACGCCGCCTCCGGCGGCTACTCGACCAGCATGAGCGCGCCGGACGCGCCGGAGTCGGGCCGGCGAGTGGACCCGCGACGGGGTCCGGTAGCTGTGGAGAGCCCGATGTGCGTCCACTCGCGCGGGCCGGCACGGTCGAGTGGACGCGTGCGGGGGCCTGCCTCGAACAGGAGGCCCCTCCTGCGTCCGTTCGAGGATCCCCGGATCAGCAGGCCCGCGCGGCGAGCCCTCAGCATGCTGATCGAGTAGCCCGCGCAGCGGGCGTATCGAGATCCACCCGCGTCAGAGGACGACTCTGCAGACCCGTCCTGCTGGCGACGGTGGGTCTCGATACGCCCCTGCGGGGCTACTCGACCAGCGCGTAGGTGTGCCCACCGTGTCGCTCGACCAGCATGTATGTGCGCCCGCCGTGCCGCTCGACCAGCATGTGCGCGTGCAGGCGGGGCTGCTCGACCGGCATGCGTGTGCGCAGGCGGGGCTGCTCGACCCGGCAGGACGGTGTGCGCCGACTGAGGCTTGCGGTCGGCTCCGAAGCGGGGCGGGGCGGCGGCATCGGGAGTAGCGTTGAGGCGTGCGCGATGTCCAGCAGCGAATCATCTCCGAGCTCCACGTCTCCCCCACCGTCGACCCGGCCGCCGAGGTCGAGCGGCGCAGCGGCTTCCTCGCCGACTACCTCCGGCACACCGGGGCCAAGGGCCTCGTGCTCGGCATCAGCGGCGGGCAGGACTCGAGCCTGGCCGGCCGGCTCTGCCAGCTCGCGGTCGAGCAGGTGCGCGCGGAGGGCGGCGACGCCTCCTTCATCGCGGTGCGGCTGCCCTACCGGGTGCAGGCCGACGAGGAGGACGCGCAGCTCGCGCTGACCTTCATCCGGCCCGACCGCCAGGTGACCTTCGACATCCACGCCGGGGTCGACGGCATCGCCTCCGCGTTCGGCGACGCCGTCGGCGAGCCGATCTCGGACTTCGTCAAGGGCAACGTCAAGGCGCGCGCACGGATGGTCGCCCAGTACGCGATCGCCGGCCAGGCGGGCATGCTCGTCGTCGGCACCGACCACGCGGCGGAGGCGGTGACCGGCTTCTTCACCAAGTTCGGCGACGGCGGCGCCGACGTGCTGCCGCTGACCGGCCTCACGAAGCGCCAGGGCCGCTCGCTGCTCGTGCACCTCGACGCCCCGGCCCGCCTCTACGAGAAGGCGCCGACCGCCGACCTGCTCGACGAGAACCCGGGCCAGACGGACGAGTCGAACCTCGGCCTGGTCTACGCCGACCTCGACGAGTACCTCGAGGGTGGCGACGTCGCGACCGAGGTCGCCGAGGCGATCGAGGCCCGGTACCAGGCGACCGAGCACAAGCGGCAGGTGCCGCTGTCGATGTTCGACGACTGGTGGCGCGCCTCCGCCGTGTACACGCCCGGCAACCACTGACGCCGCAGGCCCACTGACAGCACGAGCCGCCCCGGGGATCCTCCGGGGCGGCTCGCTCGTTCAGAAGGGGCGGCGGCTCAGTCCGCGGCGCGCGCGTTGTAGACGAGCACCTCGCCCGCGTCGACATGCGCGCGGTAGGCGCGGAAGACCTCGAGCGCCTCGTCGCGGAGCACGCCGTCGACGACCTCGATGCCGCGCGCCTCGAACTGGGCGGCCCAGTCCTCGCGCATCGGACCCTCGTCGAACGTGGAGATCTCCTCCAGCTCCGGACCCGACCCGGCGACCACCAGGCGGCGCACGCCCGACCACAGCGTCGCTCCGTAGCACTGCACGCACGGCCGCCAGTTGACGACCAGCTCGTGCGCCGGCAGGCCCTCGCCGCCCAGGTCCCACGAGCCGAGCGCCGTCTGCGCGAGACCGAGCGCGGTGACCTCCGCGTGGCCGGAGGAGACCCCGCTGCCCAGGACGACGTTCACGCCGACCGAGACCACGCGACCGGAGTCGCGCTCGACGACGATCGCCGCGAACGGGCCACCGTTGCCCTCGCGGAAGTTGCGATCGGCGAGCGCGTGCACGAGGGCCATGCGGTCCTCGCGCTCGGGCAGGTACTCGGGGACGTCGCGCACGGCGTCCTCGATCCAGGCGGGCAGGGCGATCTCGTAGCGGGTGGCGAGGCGGTCGATGTCCATGCGTCCATGCTCCCATCCGGCGCAGCGGCACCTCGCACGGCCCGACCCACCGTCCGGCTCGGCCCGGATCGCGCGCCCTCAGACGCTCAGGGCCCTCCCCAGGGCGGCGGCCTTCGCCGCCCAGAAGCGCTTCGCCACGCCGGTGCGGGAGAAGAGGGCGTCGAAGCCGTGGAACGCGCCGTCGACGATCTCGAGCTCGCAGGGCACCCCGGCCGCGCGCAGGCGCTCGGCGTAGCGGACGTCCTCGTCGTGGAAGAGGTCGAGAGTGCCGACACCGATCCAGGCGGGCGGGAGCCCCGAGAGGTCGTCGCGGCGGGCGGGCGCCGCGTACGGCGAGACGTCGGGGCCGCCGGGCTCGGCGCCGAGGTAGGAGGTCCAGCCGAAGCGGTTGCTGCCCGGCGTCCAGACGCGGACACCGCGGGGAACCGGTCCGGGTCGGGTGACGGTGCGGTCGTCCAGCATCGGGTAGACCAGCAGCTGGAACGCGGGCTGCACTCCGCCGCGATCGTGGGCGAGGAGGGTCGCCCCCGCGGCCAGGCCGGCGCCCGCGCTCGCGCCGCCCAGTGCGATCCGCTCGGGATCGACTCCCCGCTCCTCGGCGTGCGCGGCGAGCCAGCGGAACGCGGCCAGCACGTCCTCGAGGGCGGCGGGCGCCGGGTGGGCGGGCGCGAGCCGGTAGCCGACCGAGAGGACCGTGATGCCGAGCGTGCGGGCGAAGGCGATGTTCGAGGACTCGTCGTCGAAGCGGCTGCCGAGCACCATGCCGCCGCCGTGCACCCAGACCAGCGCGGGCGCGGCACCGCGGAGGGTGCGCGGACGGTAGCTGCGGACCGGGACCGGGTGGCCGTCCTGGCCCGGGATCTGGAGGTCCTCGACGAGCAGGTCCGGCGGCGCCTCCCCGCCGACGGCGGTGCGACGGGTGGCGAGGCGGAGCAGCCGCGGTCCGAGCACGATCGGCGGGACGAGGCGGCCGAGCGCGAGATCGGGATGGAAGCGCGGTGCGGCGCCGCGCGCGGACCCGCTCATGCCCGCGGGTCCGTGACGAGCGGCAGCACGTCGTCGTAGTGGCCGGGCACGACCGCCGGCTCGACGTCGTAGACGCGCACCGCGTCGCCCTCTGCGCCGTGCGCCGGCGGCCAGGGCAGCTCCTCGCCCCGGACGAAGGCCACCAGCTCGCCGTGCATCACCGTGGTGAGCGCCGCGGGCGGGTCCTCGCCCAGGACGCGGGCGGTCGCCTCGGCGTCGAGGTGGTCGAAGAAGAACGGCAGGTCGAGGCAGTGCGACGCGCCGCCGGTCGCGGGCGAGAGCCGGTCGAAGGCGTAGAGCCAGGTCGGGGCGGGCCCGGCCGCGCGGTTCCGCGCCGCCTGCAGCACCGCGCGGCGGAACAGCAGGTCGGTCGTGCGGGGTGCCGCCCCGGGCTCGCGCTGAAGGCGCGGGCTGTCGAACTCGTCGGCGGTGGACCCGATCAGGAGCGGCTTGTCGAGGCCGGTCGTCGCGGTCGCCTCGGACACGGGCAGGGGCAGGAGCGCGTCGCCCGAGACCGGCGCGAAGACGATCGCGTGACCCGACCCGGGCATCATCGTGAGGGCGGCGGTCTCGGAGAGCCCGTCCTGGTCGAGCGAGGCGAGCGCGGCGCGGGTGGGCTCGACGCCGAGGGCGTGCGCGAAGGCGGTGAGCTGCTCCTCCGCCTCCTCGATCGGGACGCTGCGATCGGTCGGCGAGATCGCGACGGCGCGCGCGAAGAGCGGCTGCGCCTCGGCGCAGCCGAGCAGGGTGAGCACGGCGCCGCCGCCCGCGGACTGGCCCGCGATCGTGACCCGGCCGGGGTCGCCGCCGAACGCGCCGATGCTCTCGCGGACCCACTCGAGGGCGGCGAGCCAGTCGCGGACGCCGCGGTTCGCGTCGCCCTCGACGACGCCGAAGCCGTCGACCCCCAGCCGGTAGGCGGCGGTCACGACGACCAAGCCGTCGCGCGCGAACGCCGAGCCGTCGTGCCAGTCGCTCGACGCCGCTCCGGTGACGTAGCCGCCGCCGTGCAGGTAGACGAGCACGGGGAGCGAGCCGGCCGGCTCAGCCGGGGCGAACACGTTCACGGTCAGCGTGTCCTCGCCCGGGATCGAGTGCTCGGGGATGGTCGTGAACTCGAACGGGCGGCCGCGCTGAGGCGTCGCCCCGTAGGCGTCCGCCTCGAAGACGCCGTCGAACGGCGCCCGCGGCTCGGGCGCGCGGAACCGGCGGTCGCCCACCGGCGCCGCGGCGAAGGGCACGCCGAGGAACCGGGCGACGCCGTCCTCCGCGACTCCGGCGACGACGCCCCGGGGCGTCTCGATCTCGATGCGCACGACCGGCTCCCGCTACGGCCGCACGAGGGTCTTGATCGCGCGGCGCTCGTCCATCGCTGCGTACGCCTCGGCGATCTCCTCGAGCGGCAGCTCCAGGTCGAAGACGAGGCCCGGCTCGATCGCGCCGCTGAGCACGTCGGGCAGCAGCTCCGCCATGTAGCCGCGGACCGGCGCGACACCGCCGTTGACGCCGACGTTCGAGCCGAACATCTGGCGCACGGGCAGCTCCGGGCCGCCGTTGGGGACGCCGACGTAGCCGACCATGCCGCCGGGGCGGGCCGAGTCGAGCGCCTGCTGCATCGACTCCTTGGTGCCGACGCACTCCAGGACGCAGTCCGCGCCGATGCCGTCGGTGAGCTCGCGGACCCGGGCCACGCCCTCGTCGCCGCGCGTGTCGACGATGTGGGTCGCGCCGAAGCGGGTGGCGAGCGCCTGGCGGGACTCGTGCCGCGACATCGCGATGATCGTGGTCGCGCCGAGGCGCTTGGCCGCGAGCACGGCGCAGAGGCCGACCGCGCCGTCGCCGACGACCGCGACCGTGGAGCCCGCGGTGACGCCGGCCGAGACGGCGGCGTGGTGACCGGTGCCCATCACGTCGGCGAGGGTGAGCAGGCTCGGGATCAGCGCCGGGTCGACGTCGGTGCCGACCGGGAAGAGCGTGCCGTCGGCGAGCGGGACGCGGACCTTCTCGCCCTGCGCGCCGTCGGCGAAGCCCTGCTCGCCGACCTCGGCGCCCCACCAACCGCCGGTGAGGCAGGAGGTCGAGACGCCGTTCGCGCAGTTGGCGCAGGTGCCGTCGCAGACGTAGAAGGGGGCGATCACGAAGTCGCCGACCGCGATGTCGTGCACGTCGTCGCCGATCTCCTCGACGACGCCGACGAACTCGTGGCCGATCCGGTGCGCCTCCTTCGTCGGGGTGACGCCGCGGTACGGCCAGAGGTCGGAGCCGCAGACGCACGCGGCGGTGACGCGCACGATCGCGTCGCGGCCGGTCGAGAGCACGGGGTCGGGCACCTCCTCGAGTCGGACGTCGCGCTCGCCGTGGATGATCGTTGCTCGCATGGGGACTCCTGCTCGAGAGGGGGTGGGGGCGTCGTCCACGGTACGCCGCCGTCGCGGGGCGGAAGGGTGGGCGGCCAGGGGCTTGCACGAACGTCCGCGGCTGCTACGGCGGCGCCTCCCGCCAGCCGTCGGCGCCGACGACGACGTGCGCGACGAACCGCAGCCCGCAGGCCGCGCACGCCTCGGCGAGCGCCCGGGTCGCGGCGAGGTCGGAGGAGAGGACGTCCGCCGCGCCCGCGTGGCTGTGCGCGAGGCCGACGCCGGCCGCACCGCGCGCCAGCACCTCGGCGAGGATCTCGGCCACCGGCAGCTCCGCGTGGGTGGGCGGTCCGTCGGCGAGCGCGATCACGTCGCGGACGGCCCCGGCGGCGGTCAGCGCGACGGCGAGCACGGTCTCGGTCGGCCGTGCGGCGAGCAGCGGCGTCACCAGCTCGGCGAGGCCGGCCGCGTCGACGACGCGCGCGGCCCGCCCGGCGCGGTTCATCCTCCGCCGCAGCTCGAAGGACGCGACGATGCGGCAGGCGGCGACCTCGCCGACGCCGCGCTGGCGGACCAGGTCGGCGACGCCCGCCCGCGACACCGCGTCGATGCCGCCGAAGCGTGCGAGCAGGCGCTGCGCGACGACCGTCGCGTTCGCCCCGCGGACCCCGCTGCCGATCAGCACGGCGAGCGTCTCCGCGTCGGTCAGCGCCTCGGGACCGCGGGCGCGGAGCCGCTCGCGCGGCCGCTCCTCGGGCGCGAGGTCGGCCATGCGCGCACCGGCGGCGGGAGACGGGGAGTTCATGGGCGGGACGCTACCCGCCGACGCGACCCCGGCGAGGCGCCCGGGCGGCGACTGTGGACGGACCGCCCGCGATCGCCCCCTGTGGAGGAGCCCCCGCCCCGAACCGCCCGCCCCACCCTCCGAAAGTTGCGGTAGTGGCGCGCGACTACCGCAACTTTTGAGGAATGGGAAGGGTGCCGCCCTACGGCGTCGCGAGGCCCGCGGAGACCAGCAGGCCGTCCGGGCCCGCGTCGACGAGCACCACGTCGCCGTCGCGGATGGAGCCGTCGAGGAGGGCCGTCGCCAGCCGGTCGTCGATCTCCTGCTGCATCAGGCGGCGCAGCGGGCGAGCGCCGTACTGCGGGTCGTAGCCGCGTTCGGCCAGCCAGCCGCGGGCGGCGGGCGTGACGGCGAGGTCGAGACGTCGCTCCGCCAGCCGGCGCGAGAGCCGGTCGACGTAGAGCGAGACGATCTCGCCGAGCTCGGTGCGGTCGAGGGCCTCGAACACGACGATGTCGTCGAGCCGGTTCACGAACTCGGGCTTGAAGGCCTGGCGCACCATCTGCTGCACGGCCTCGACCTTCTGCGGGCGGGTCAGCGACTGGTCGACAAGGAACTGCGAGCCGAGGTTGGAGGTCAGGATGAGGATCGTGTTGCGGAAGTCGACCGTCCGCCCCTGGCCGTCGGTGAGCCTGCCGTCGTCGAGCACCTGCAGCAGCACGTCGAAGACCTCGGGGTGCGCCTTCTCGATCTCGTCGAGCAGCACGACCGAGTACGGCCGGCGGCGCACCGCCTCCGTCAGCTGGCCGCCCTGCTCGTAGCCGATGTAGCCGGGAGGGGCGCCGACCAGCCGCGAGACGGCGAACTTCTCGCCGTACTCCGACATGTCGATCCGCACCATCGCCTTCTCGTCGTCGAAGAGGTGGTCGGCCAGCGCCTTCGCCAGCTCGGTCTTGCCGACGCCGGTCGGTCCGAGGAAGAGGAAGGAGCCGGTGGGCCGGTCGGGGTCGGAGACGCCCGCGCGGGTGCGGCGGACGGCGCCGGCGACGGCCGAGACCGCCTCGTTCTGGCCGATCAGGCGCCGGTGCAGCTCGGTCTCGAGATGCAGCAGCTTCTCGGTCTCGCCCTGCATCAGCCGGCCGACGGGGATGCCGGTCCAGGCGGCGATGACCGCGGCGATGTCGTCCGAGGTGACCTGCTCGTTGACCATGCGGCCCTCGGCCGGCTGCTCCTCCTGCTCGGCGGCCGCGAGCTCGCTCTCGGCGGCGGGGATGTCGCCGTAGAGCAGGCGCGAGGCGCGCTCGAGGTTGCCCTCGCGCTGGGCCCGCTCGGCCGCGATCCGCAGCGCGTCGAGCCGGTTCTTGAGATCGCCGATGCGGTTGAGGGAGGCGCGCTCGCGCTCCCAGCGCTGCTGCAGCTCGGCGAGGTGGGCGCCGCGGCGGGCGAGGTCCTCGCGCAGCGTCTCCAGCCGCGCCTTCGAGGCCTCGTCCTTCTCCTTCTTCAGCGCGAGCTCCTCGAGCTTCAGCCGGTCGACGGAGCGGCGCAGCTCGTCGATCTCGACCGGCGCGGAGTCGATCTCCATCCGCAGGCGCGAGGCGGCCTCGTCGATCAGGTCGATGGCCTTGTCCGGGAGCTGGCGCGCGGTGATGTAGCGGTTGGACAGCGAGGCGGCGGCGATCAGCGCGGAGTCGGCGATCGCGACCTTGTGGTGGGCCTCGTAGCGCTCCTTCAGCCCGCGGAGGATCGCGACCGTGTCCTCGACGGTCGGCTCGCCGACGAACACCTGCTGGAAGCGGCGCTCGAGGGCCGCGTCCTTCTCGATGTACTGGCGGTACTCGTCGAGCGTCGTGGCGCCGATCATCCGCAGCTCGCCGCGGGCCAGCATCGGCTTCAGCATGTTCGCCGCCGCCACCGAGCCCTCGCCACCGCCGGCGCCCATCAGCGTGTGCAGCTCGTCGATGAAGGTGATGATGCGGCCGCCGGAGTCGTTGATCTCGGCGAGGACGGCCTTCAGCCGCTCCTCGAACTCGCCGCGGTACTTCGCCCCCGCGATCAGCGCGGAGAGATCGAGGCTGACGAGCCGCTTGCCCTTGAGGCTGTCGGCGACGTCGCCCGCGACGATCCGCTGCGCGAGCCCCTCGACGACCGCCGTCTTGCCGACGCCGGGCTCGCCGATGAGCACCGGGTTGTTCTTGGTTCTACGCGTGAGCACCTGGCTGACGCGGCGGATCTCGGCGTCCCGTCCGATGACCGGGTCGAGCTTGCCGCTCGCCGCGATGGCGGTCAGGTCGACGCCGTACTGCGCGAGAGCGGACGACTCGTCCTGCTGGGGTGTCCGACCGGCCTGCATCTGCATCTCCTCCTTGCGGTTCGAAAGTTGAGTTCTGGTGACTCAAGTTTACGCCCGTCGGAGCCGCCGCGGGGGAGGCGGCGAGTTCTCGAGGAGACGGCGCCGCCGGTCAGGCGGTGAGGCGCCCGTCGCCGAGGCCGCCGCGGAGGGAGCCGAGCGCGTCGCGGAGAACCGCACGCAGGCGCGACTCGCGGACGCCCGTGAGCGCGGCGATCTCGGGCTGCGAGTAGCGGCCGGCCACGGCGAGCAGCAGCAGCTCGCGGTCCGGGCAGGCCAGCGCGAGGAGCCCCTCGGCGAGCGGACGGCGCGAGCCCTCCCGGGAGGAGCCGAGCGTCTCGCAGAGCACCTCGAGCAGCCAGAGCACCGGCTCCGGGGCGCGGGCGCCCTCCCGGGCACGGCGCCAGACGGCGGCGAAGGCCTCGGTGCAGAGCCGGTCGCGCGTGGAGGCGTCGGCGTGCACCGTGGCGATCGAGGCGGAGAAGAGCCCGCCGAAGCGGTCGAACAGCTCGGCGAACGCGGCGCGGTCGCCGGTCGCGACGGCCCGGAGCAGGCGCGCGGCCGTCTCGGCCAGGGCAGGGCGGACCCGCTCCGTACTCGCGTCGTCGCTACCTGCATGCATCTGCACAGAGTGTCACTGGAAGCCGGACCTCGGCACTGCTTGCGATCACACCCGTCAGGGGGTATCGGCCCCGCGCCGCGCTCGCTCGTCACGGCTCCGCGCTCTCCTCCGGCGTCCTTCCGGGGATCAGGAGCCCGGCGACGGCGCGGATCGGGAGGGCGGCGCGGTGCGGATCCGGCGCGCATGGGCGGGCTCCGCGACGGCTATCGCGCCGAGCCCTCCCACCGCCGCCCCGGGGTCACCCCTCAGAGCTTCGGCCAGCGCGCCCGGGCGAAGCAGAACGCGCCGTAGGCGATCAGCCCGACGGCGACGACGCCGAGCAGCACCACGCCGAACGGCAGCTCGGTCAGCGTCTTCAGAGCCTCGTCCAGGCCGCCCGCCTGCGCCGGGTCGTGCGTCACGGCGGCGATGATCACCAGGATCCCGAGCACGCCGAGCACGACGCCCTTCGCGATGTAACCCGCGATGCCGAGACCGGTGACGACGCGGCCGGCCGTCCCGCCCGGCTGGGCGACGTTCTCGAGGAACTTCTTCGACGCGCCCCGGTAGACGAAGACGCCGCCGACCGCGAGGATCGCGAGTCCGGCGATCACGAGCAGCACCACTCCGCCGGGAGCGGCGAGGACCTGCGCGCTCGCGCTCTCGGACGTCTCGGACGAGTCGGAGCTGCCGCCCAGCGCGAAGCGCAGGGTCGTGATGCCGAGCGCGAGGTAGACGACGGCCTTCGCCGCCTCCTTGAGCCGGCTGCCCCAGCGGGACGCGGCGCTGTCGCCGCCCGCCACCAGGAACGCCTCGAGCGCACCCCACAGCGCGAGTCCGAAGAGCCCGATCGCGCAGACCCAGAGCACGACCAGTCCGCCGGGCTGCGCGGCGAGCGAGCCGAGCGCGCCGGACTGGTCCGCCTCGCCCTGGCCGCCGGTCGCGATCTGCAGGGCGATGACGCCGATGAGGACGTGGACGAGGCCGTTCGCGGCGTAGCCCCCGCGGGCGAGGGTGCGCACCGCGGTCGAGTCCTGAGCGTCGTCGGCGGCGCGCTTGGCCTGGGTTCCTGAAGGAGTGTTCACGGTCCGGACGGTACGCGGTTCCGCCCCCCGGCGTCGAACCGGGAGCCTGATCCCCCGTTCCAGGGGCGCGGGTTAACCGACCGGACACCTCGCGTTTCCACACCCTCTGCTCGGCCGGATCCGCCGCGGGACGGGCGATCCACGGCGGCGGGCACCGGCGAGGACGCCCGTTCTCCACATCTCTCCACAGGTTTGTCCACAGCTGTGGAGATCTCTCGACCCTCTAGCGGAAAGGCCTGGCCGCGACCGTCGCGATCACACGTCGATCGCGCGGACCAGGCCGTCCTGGACGCTGCCGAGCCAGTCGTAGACCGCGCGGATCGCCTGGCCGGTCTCGCCGTCGGGCTCGACGTCGTCGGTGTCGACGATGCCGAGGCGGGCGGCGAGGGCGAGGCGCATGTCGGTGAGTCCGCGGAGCCAGGACAGCGCCTGCGGCGGCTCGAGCCGGACGGCGACCTCGCCGAGACCGGCGAAGACGCGGGCGTGGCCGGAGCCCTCGCCGGCGTCGAGCGCAGCGGTGATCGCGCGGGCGTCGTCCATCTTGCGGCCGGCCAGGTCCGGGGCGGTGAAGCGGCGGAACTCGGCGGCGGCCTCGTCGTCGTCGCGGTAGGCGTCGGGCAGCAGCCGCGCCAGCGCGGGGTCGTTGCGCGCGTCCTCGCTCGTTCCGCGGTCGAGCAGCTCGAGCATCTCGCCGGCGAGGTGGCGGAGGATCCCGGCCTCCTCGCGGTCGAAGCGGGCGACGGCGGCACCGGAGGAGTCGCGGCGGAAGGAGCGCATCAGGGCCTGCCCGCCGTGAGTCGAGCGGTCATGCGTCGGCCTTCTGCAGCGTCGCCCACAGGCCGTAGCCGTGCATCGCCTCCACGTGCCGCTCCATCTCCTCGCGGTTGCCGGTCGCGACCACCGCGCGCCCCTCCGTGTGCACCTGGAGCATCAGCCGCTCGGCCTCGGCCCGGCCGAAGCCGAAGTAGCTGCGGAACACGTAGGACACGTACGACATCAGGTTGACCGGGTCGTCCCAGACGAGCACGACCCACGGCAGCTCGGCGGCCGAGCGGGTCGCCAGCCGCTCGTCGGCGCGCTCCATCGTGTCCACCATCCCTCCAGCCTAGGTCGCAGCGGCGGGCGTCTCCCTGCCTGCGGCCTCGCTGGTCGGGTAGACGCCTCCGGCGGCGTATCGAGACCCGGCCTCTGCGCAACGGTGGATCAGACGGAGAGGCGCGGCAGCACCTCGCGGGCGAAGAAGTCGAGGTGGTCGAGGTCCTGGAGGTCCATGAACTGGAGGTAGACGCGCTCGGCGCCGGCCGCGCGCAGGGACTCGAGGCGGTCGACGGTCTCGTCGACGCCGCCGGCGACGCCGTGCTCGCGCAGCTCGGCGGGCTCGCGGCCGATCGCCGCGGCGCGCCGGACGAACTCCGCCTCGTCCGCTCCGCCGACCGCGATCAGCGCGACCGAGTGCACGAGCGAGGACGGCTCGCGCCCGATCGCGACGCAGGCCTCGTCGACGCGCTCGAACGCGCCGGGGATCGCGTCGAACTCGGGGAAGGGCAGGTTGAACTCGCTGGCGAAGCGGGCCGCGAGCCGCGGGGTCCGCTTGGGTCCTCCTCCCCCGACGATCACCGGCAGCGGCAGGCGCGCGGGCTTGGGCAGCGCGGGCGAGTCGGTCAGCGTGTAGTGCTCGCCCGCGAACGAGTAGCGCTCGCCGACCGGCGTCGACCAGAGGCCGGTGACGATCTCGAGCTGCTCCTCGAGCAGGTCGAAGCGACGCGGCGGGAAGTCGATGCCGTACGCGGCGTGCTCCTCCTCGAACCAGCCGGTGCCGAGCCCGAGCTCGACGCGGCCGCCCGACATCGCGTCGACCTGGGCGACCTGGATGGCGAGGATCCCCGGCGGCCGGTAGGTGACGGAGGAGACGAGGGTGCCGAGCGCGATCCGCTCGGTCTCGCGCGCGAGGCCCGCGAGGGTCGTCCAGGCGTCGGTCGGGCCGGGGCCGGGGTCGCCGTCGCCCATCCGGAGATAGTGGTCGGAGCGGAAGAAGCCGTCGTAGCCGAGGGCTTCGGTGGCCTGCGCGACCGCGAGGAGATCCTCGTAGCTGGCGCCCTGCTGGGGTTCGGTGAAGACTCTGAACTGCACGGGTCCAGCCTCGCGCACACCGGTCGCCGCGGTCGGGACCGACCCGCCCGCACGGCTCTCGGGACCCTCGATCGGGGACCTTGCGCCACCGGGCCGCCGAACGCGGTCGCGACCGCCCGTGTACCGTGGCAGGTTGCCGCCGACGAGAGGACCCCATGTCCGACAAGCCTTCCGCCCCGGACATCGCCGTCCCGCCCGCCGCCGACACCACCGCGAGGCCTCCGCAGCGCCTCGCCCGCTGGGTGTTCTGGCCCGCGGCGGTGATCACCCTGTCGATCGCCGCCTTCGCGATCATCGCGCCGGACGCCGCCACCAGCGTCTTCGCCTCCCTGCAGACCACGGTGGTGAACACCTTCAGCTGGTACTACGTGCTGATCGCCGCCGTCTTCGTCGCCTTCGCGATCTGGATGGGCGTCAGCCGCTTCGGCGACATCAAGCTCGGCGCCGACGACGACGAGCCCGAGTTCTCGATGCTCTCCTGGATCTCGCTGCTCTTCGCCGCCGGGATGGGCATCGGCCTCGTCTTCTACGGCGTCGCGGAGCCGCTCACCCACTTCGCCACCCCGCGCCCCGGCGTCACCGGCACCGAGACGGAGCTCGCGCAGAGCGCCATCTCGCAGACCTACCTGCACTGGGGCGTGCACGCCTGGTCGATCTACGTGGTCGTCGGCCTCGCCCTCGCCTACGCGATCCACCGCCGCAAGCGCCCGGTGTCGATCCGCTGGGCGCTCGAGCCGCTGCTGGGCCGTCGCGTCCGCGGCGGCTGGGGCAACGCCATCGACGTGGTCGCCCTCGTCGGCACGATGTTCGGCGTCGCCACCTCGCTCGGCCTCGGCGTCACGCAGATCTCCGCGGGACTGGAGGCGAGCGGCATCGTCGACTCCTCGCTCACGGTGCAGATCATCGTGATCGCGGTCGTGACGGCGCTCACCGTGTTCTCGCTCGTCTCCGGTGTGGGCAAGGGCATGAAGTGGCTCTCGACCGGCAACCTGCTGCTCGCCGCCGCGCTGCTCGTGTTCGTGCTGGTCGCCGGCCCGACCCAGTTCCTGCTGCGCGAGTTCGTGCAGTCGCTCGGCAACTACCTGCAGAACTTCATCGGCCTCACCTTCACGGTCAGCGCCTACGCCGGCCAGGAGGGCGAGGCCTGGCAGGCGACCTGGACGACGTTCTACTGGGGCTGGTGGATGTCGTGGGCGCCGTTCGTCGGCATCTTCATCGCCCGCGTCTCGAAGGGCCGCACCGTCCGCGAGTTCGTCGCGGGTGTGCTGCTGGTGCCGACCATCATGACCTTCCTCTGGTTCAGCGTGCTCGGCGGCACCGCGCTCTACCGCGAGCTCTACGGCGACGGCGGGCTCGTCGGCGCCGACGGCTCGGTCAGCACCGACGCGGCGCTCTTCTCGATGCTGCAGGGCCTGCCCGCGGGCTCGGTGCTCACGGTCGGCGCGATCATCCTGATCGGCATCTTCTTCGTCACCTCCGCCGACTCCGGCGCCCTGGTGATGTCGATGATCGCCACCGGCGGCGACGCGGAGCCGCGCAACCGCATCCGCATCTTCTTCGCGCTCGCGACGGCGCTTCTCGCGCTCTCGCTGCTGATCGCCGGCGGACTCGACGCCCTGCAGACCGCCGCGATCCTCTCGGCGCTGCCGTTCAGCGTGGTGATGATCCTGATGTGCGTCGCGACGGTGATCGCCTTCCGGAGGGAGATCCGCGCGTACGACAAGGCCCGCCGGGCCGCCTTCGTCGGCGACATCGGCTCGTTCTACGGCCTCGAGGTGGAGGAGCCGCTCGAGCGCGAGCCGGCCCACCCGCTGAAGCGGCTGGCGCAGCGGATCAAGCCGGGGCCGACCCCGCGGGAGTAGGCGGGATCTCGATACGCCCGGCTGCGCCGGGCTACTCGATCAGCATGCAGCGCGGACGCTCGCCGGGCTGCCCGACCAGGATGAACTCGCGCTTGCCGGAAGCATGCTGGTCGAGTAGCCGCCGCAGGCGGCGTATCGAGACCCGCCGTGTCCGGCTCCTCGATGAGCACTGTGGGCGGGCGTCCTCTCGGGCGGTTCGCGCCAGCGGATGACACCACCTCGCCGCTTGCTACCCTCTGGCCCGTCGGGGCGCAGCGAGAGGGAGCATCATGCTGATCTTCTACGTCGATGAATTCGGGAATCACACGCTCGACCGGAACGATGCACCGGGAACTCCGACCCTCAAGGAAGGCGCCAGCCAGTACTTCGTGCTCGGCGCCGTCGGAGTTCGAGACACGTCACGGCGCGCCCTGGCAGAGCGGATCGTCGACGTCAAGGAGAAGCACTTCGGTGAGCTCGCTGCATGCGATCTTCCGTGGGGTGATTCCGAGATCAAGGGTCGCCACCTCCGTCGGGTGGCACGCAGTGTCGCATCAGGACATCGTCTGGACAGGCCCGCTGCCTACCGGGCACTCACCACCGAGAAGCAGACGGCCGCCCTCTTCAAGGACGTCGGGCTGCTCTTCGACACCTTCCGCCCGCTCGTCTTCGCAGCGGCTGTGGACAAGCTCGAGATGGTGGAGACCGGACGCGACCTCATGCCGCTGGGCGTCGCGTACGCATACCTGCACCAGCGCGTCGCGACGACTGTGGGCGACTACTACTCCGGGGACGCCGCGATGTTCGTCGCCGACCAGCAGTCCCAGCACGAGAAGTTCTTCCGCAGCGGCGGCCTGCGGGACGCGCGGGCGACCCTGGACAAAATGCTGCGGAGGAAGCCCGAGTACGACCTGGTGCTCGACAAGCCGCTGTGGGTCGACACGGAGCTCAGCCACTGGGATCGCGAGATCCTGCAACTCGCTGACATCGTCGCTTACTCGGCAGGCACCTACCTTCTGCAGGGCGGAGCGCCGGAGGAGCAGAGCTATCTCTGGGAGCAGATCCGACGGTGCATGGCACTGCACCAGAAGACGGGACTGCGCCTCGGTGCCGGGTTCTCGATGTACCCGAGCAGCGCGCGGATCCCGACGGGCGAGGCCGACGACGCGTGAGGGACCGGGCAGACGGAACCGGCGCGATGCGAGGCCCGCCGGATTCCAGAAGCCCCCGCTCGCGCCGGTGGCGTCGACGCTAGCAGGCCCTCTCCTCGTGCTGGTGGAGTGGACGCCGCATGCCGGCTCTGGAGACCCGGCGGCATCGATCCTGCTGCGACCGGCCGCCGCCGCTGGTCCGGCCTTCGCGCTGCCCGTACGATCGCCTCGCACGAGACCGACGTCCGCACCCGCGTCCTCAGGAGCACCCGCATGACCGATCCCCGCCCGCTGCTCTTCAACGCGTTCGTGATGAACACGCCCTCGCACATCCACCACGGCCAGTGGCGGCGGCCCGGGGCGCGGCCCGGCGCGTTCGAGGACCTGGGGCACTGGATCGAGGTCGCGAGGACGCTCGAGCGCGGGGTGTTCGACGCGATCTTCTTCGCGGACGTCGTGGGCACCTACGGGGCGGTCGGCGCCTCGCTCGAGGTGAACGCGCGCGAGGGACTGCAGCTGCCGAACAACGACCCGTCGATCCTACTCGCCGCCCTGATCGGCTCGACCGAGCACCTGGGACTGGCGATGACCAGCTCGATCCTGCAGGCGCACCCGTTCGAGTTCGCGCGGCGGATGTCGACGCTCGACCACCTCTCGAAGGGCCGGGTCGCCTGGAACATCGTCACCAGCTACCAGGAGAACGCGGCCCGCAACTTCGGCCTCGACCGCCTGACCGAGCACGACGACCGCTACGCGCAGGCCGAGGAGTACCTCGACGTCGTCTACAAGCTGTGGGAGGGGTCGTGGGACGACGACGCCTCGGTCCGCGACCAGGCCGGCGCGTACTCCCGTCCGGAGTCGGTGCACCGCATCGACCACGCCGGCGCGAGCTACCGGGTCGAGGGCCCGCACCTCTCGGCGCCGTCGCCCCAGCGCACGCCGTTCCTCTTCCAGGCCGGCTCCTCCCCCGCCGGGCGGGCCTTCGCGGCCCGGCACGCGGAGGCGCAGTTCGTCGGCGGCTCGACGACGGAGCAGACCCGCGAGCTGATCACCTCGACCCGAGCGCTCACGGAGGCGGCGGGGCGCCGCGGCGACGACGTGCTGTTCTTCTCACCCCTGTCGGTGATCGTGGGCAGCACCGAGCGCGAGGCCCGGGAGCGCGAGGCCGAGCTCGACGCGTACAGCAGCGTCGACGCCCACCTGCTGCACGCGGGGCTGAGCGTCGACCAGGCCGACGGGACGCCCTTCCCGCCCGAGACGAGGCTGCGCGACATCGTCACCAACGGGAATCGCAGCACGCTCGAGTCGATGATCCGGCTGCTCCCCGACCGGGACGCGACCGTCGCGGACCTGGCGCGACTCACCGTCGGCCGGCACCAGCGCGTCGTCGGGACGCCCGAGCAGATCGCCGACCGGCTGTCGGAGCTGCGCGACGCGGGCGTCGACGGCATCAACCTCAACCACTGGTCGCTGCCCGACAGCTACGTCGAGTTCGTCGACGAGGTGATGCCCGTGCTGCGCGCCCGCGGCCTGGCACGCTCGGAGTACGCGCCCGGCGGGCTGCGCGAGCGGCTGACCGGGTCCGCGCGGCTGAATCCGCGGCACCCGGCGGCGCGCTACCGCGGCGCTTTCCGCGGCTGACGAGGGTCGGCCGCCTCGTCGCCCGCCGCCCGCAGCGACGTCAGCGGTGGAGGGCGTGCACAGACAAGGCTGGAAGCGGCGGATCGAGCGTTTCAGGGCCGATCCGGCCCTTCCAGCCTTAGTTGTGCACGCGCCGGGCCGGAGCCCGGTCCGTCGCTCAGCTGGGCGAGGGGACGAAGGGGTGCTCCGGCGGGTCCTGGTCGTCGTCGAGGCGCGCATCGTCGTCGAGACGGGAGTCGGCTCCCTCATCGGTCGCCTCTCCGGTCGCCTCCGCGTCGTCGACCTCGGCCGGGTCCTCCGGGGGGACCGGCAGGGAGTCGGCGTCGGGACGGGTGGTGTCGGTGACGTCCTCGGGGGCGTCGAAGCCGAAGCTGCTCATGGTGTCCTCTCCGCGACGCACCGGGAGGCGGCGCCGCTGCGGGCAGCCTAGGTCGCGCCTCCGAGCCCGGTCACCTGCTTGACGGCGCCGCACCTTGCGAGAACCTTCGGCACGCGGAATCGACCTGGGCACGCGGAATCGTGCGCTTCGCGCGAGCCGGACGTGATTCGGCGTGCCGAACATCCCGCCGGGAGGCGAGCGGACCCCTCCGGCACGCACGACGGACCCCGGCACGCGGGACCGCGCGATTCCGGCGAGCCGGACGATGTTCCACGAGCCGGAGGTCGGCGAGCTCGCGCCTCGAGCGAGCGAGCGGCAGCGGGCGCCCGCTGCGGCCCTCAGTGCACGTACTCCAGCAGGTCGACGCCCAGCGTGCGCATGCCGTCGAGCACCGCGAGGCGGTAGCGCAGGCTCGAGTCGTCGAACTGCGTGATGACGGCGTAGGCGACGCCGGCGCGCGGCCCGCGGAGCACGCCGACCTCGGCACGGACCCCCACGTCGGTGCCGGTCCGGTTGACCAGCAGGACGCCGTGGTCGGGCTGCCGGTGCGAGAGCGCGTCGAGACCGAAGGCCGAGGCGACCATCGACAGGTCGCTGTTCAGCGAGAGCCAGCCGATGACGCGCGAGCTGACCGCGGGGTCGACGACCTCGCCGTTCGCGAGGGTCGCGAGCAGCCAGGTCAGCTCGCTGGCCGAGCCGATGGAGAGCTGCGGAGCGTCGTCCGGACCGCGCTCGTCGCGGACGACATCGAGCAGAGCGGTGCGCGAGAGGCCGAGCGCCTCGGCCCGCTCGCGGACGGCGTCGAGTCCGACCCGGCGCAGGAGGACGTTGGTGGCCAGGTTGTCGCTGGTCGCGCCGACGAGGGCGGCGAGATCCGCGATCGGCATCGACGGGATCTGCAGGTGCTGCCAGATCCCCGTGCCGGTGACGGCGTCGGCGGCGGTGCGATCGACGAGGCGCAGGTTCTCCTGCGGGTCGGTGGCGAGCCGCGCCGCGACCTCGACCAGGAGCACGATCGTGCCGACGGACGCCGTCGGCATGGAGACGGAGTCGTCGACCGTGAAGAGGGCGCGGCCGGTGCCGAGGTCGACCGCGCGCGCCGACACCACGACGCCGTCCAGGGCGAGCCGGCCGAGCGCGTCGAAGCCGCGCTGGAAGTCGTCGTGGTCGTAGTCGCCCTTGTGCCGGCCGCGGCGGGCGCGACGACTCTCACGACGGGTCTCGTGGGCGGGGATCACCACGGCTGCGGCCTCTCTCCGGGTCGGTGGAACGGTCGGTGCGGAGGGGAGGAGCGGAGTCCGCCGCGACGACGCGTCGGTGGACGGACGGCGCGGGAGGCATCGGTCGGCTCTCGATGCCCGCCGCTCGCCCGTGGTGCGGGACGGCAGTCGGCGGCGACTACCAGATGGCGACGCGCTCGCTCGGCGGGAGCCAGAGGGAGTCGCCTTCGGTGACGTCAAAAGTAGCGTAGAACTCGTCCAGGTTCCGGACGATCTGGTTGCAGCGGAACTCCGACGGCGAGTGCGGGTCGATGGCGAGCAGGCGGATCGTCTCCTCGTCGCGCGCCTTCTGCTGCCAGGCCTGCGCCCAGGAGAGGAAGAAGCGCTGCGCGCCGGTCAGGCCGTCGATCACGGGCGACTCCTCGCCGTCGAGCGAGAGCAGGTAGGCCTTCCACGCGATGCCGAGACCGCCGAGGTCGCCGATGTTCTCGCCGATGGTGAGCGCGCCGTTGACGTGGTGGCCGGGCGTCGTCGCGGGAGCGAGGGCGTCGTACTGCGCAATGAGGGCCTTCGTGCGCTCCTCGAACGCGGCCCGGTCGTCCTCGGTCCACCAGTCGGTGAGGCGGCCGTCGCCGTCGAAGCGCGAGCCCTGGTCGTCGAAGCCGTGGCCGATCTCGTGGCCGATCACCGCGCCGATCGCGCCGTAGTTGGCCGCGGCGTCGCGGGTCTCGTCGAAGAAGGGGAACTGCAGGATCGCGGCGGGGAAGACGATCTCGTTGAAGCCGGGGTTGTAGTACGCGTTGATGGTCTGCGGCGTCATGAACCACTCGTCGCGGTCCAGCGGCTTGCCGATCTTGCCGAGCTCGCGGTCGAACTCGAAGGCGGCGACGCGGCGGGCGTTGCCGACCAGGTCCGCCGGGTCGACCGAGAGGGCGGAGTAGTCGCGCCAGCGGACCGGGTAGCCGATCTTCGGCGTGAACTTCGCGAGCTTCTCCAGCGCGCGCTCGCGGGTGTCGGCGCCCATCCACTCGAGGTCCACGATCGAGCGGCGGTAGGCCTCGATCAGGTTCGCGACGAGGACGTCCATCGCGGCCTTCGCCGTCTCGGGGAAGTGGCGCTCGACGTAGATCCGGCCGACGGCCTCGCCGAGCGAGCCCTCGACGAGCGAGACGGCGCGCTTCCAGCGCTCGCGCTTCTGCGGCGTGCCGGTCAGGGTGCGGCCGTAGAAGTCGAAGTTGGCGTCGACGAAGTCGCTGGAGAGGTAGGCCGCGGCGCCGCGGATCACCTGCCAGGACAGCCAGTCGCGCCAGGCGGGGAGGCGGTCGTCGGTCAGCAGGCCGGCGAGCCCCTCGAGGAAGCTCGGCTGGCGCACGACGACCTCGGCGAGCGCCCCCTCCGGCGCGCCCATCGCGGTCAGCCAGACGCCGAGGTCGATGCCGGCGGCGAGCTCGGTGACCTCGGCCCAGGAGCGGAGGTTGTAGGTGGCCTGGCTGTCGCGGCTGCGCACCTTGTCCCAGTGCACGGCGGCGAGGTCGGTCTCGAGCGCGACGATGCGCTCGGCGCGCGACTCCGGCGAGTCGAGGCCGGCGAACCCGAGCATCCGGGCGACGAAGGGCAGGTACGCCTCGCGGACGGAGGCGAACTCCTCCTCGCGGTAGTAGCTCTCGTCGGGCAGGCCGAGGCCGCCCTGGTTGACGAAGACGAGGTAGCGCTCGGGGTCGCCCGGGTCGTTGTCGACGAAGAGGCCGAAGAGGCCAGGGACGCCCGCGCGCTCGAAGGCGCCGACGGCCTGCAGCAGCCCGGCGATCGAGTTGACGCGCTGCACGGCCGCGAGGTCGTCGGCGAGCGGGGCGGCGCCGAGCTCCTCGGCGCGCTCCTCGTCGAGGAAGGAGGTGTAGAGGTCGCCGAACATCCGCGCCTCGGTGCCCTGCGGGGCGGACTGCGCTTCGACGATGATGTCGCGGACCGCCTTCTCCGCCTCCTCCTGGAGCACGTGGAAGGAGCCGTAGCGCGCCTTGTCGCTCGGGATCTCGGTGCGGTCGATCCACAGGCCGTTGACGTGGCGGTAGAGGTCGTCCTGCGGACGCGTCGCCGGGTCGAGTTCGGAGAGGTCGATACCGGAGCGAGGCGTCGTCGAGGTCATGGCGTCCAGCCTACGTCGGGGGTCGGACACCGCGGCCCGCGGGCGCGGGTCCGGCTCGCACGGCGAGGTCGGCCTGGAGCCGACGCGTGGCGTCACGGCGTGGACGCACCCCGTTTGCGGCAGTAGGGTCGTCTCATAACCACCCGGATGTCTCGACTACCGGGCGCGGCCCCCGACTCGTCGGGGGCCTGCTTCGTTCTCGGGGTCGATCCGATCGCTGCAGAACGGCTCAGGCCCAGTCCCACGGGCGGTGCACGATCCGCCCCGCTCCGTCCACCAGAGAATCGGGGAACTGCGAGGACGACAGAGTTCCCGCACGGATCTGTCGGACCGTCTCGAGGCCGATGGAGGCGAACGCCTTGTTGTAGCGGTCGTCGACGACCGAGACGAGCGCCAAGGATCGACTGCGCTCCGCCAGCATTCGCATCGGCGGAACGAGATCGGAGTCGTTGGTGACGACCGCGAACGAATCGGCGGCCCCTTCGAAGGCGTCGACGAGCAGGTGCGACGCGAGGGCGACATCTGTTCCCTTCTCCTCCGGACGCTTCACTCGAACGGTCACGACACGGCCATCAGAATCGAGCACCTCCGGGTGCAGGGGCAGGAACTGACGGTTGAAGTGGAAGGTGCCCTCGATGATCTCGACCGAGGTCGTGCGCAGAGCACGCCAGTACACCTGCTGACGCTGACCGATACCGCGGTCGTTCGTCATCGGCTTGAGCGCCGCCGTGAAGTACTTGACGCCGACGACCGTCCGGTGCGGGAAGAGCCTCTGGGCCAGGGCCTCGAGGTCGAGCCACTTGAACTGCGGATACCGGCGCTGCAGGAGTGCCTTGTAGAGAGCGAAGCCGTCCACGTAGACGAGGACGGACCGGCGCGATGGCATCCGGTGAGAGTAACGAGGTGGCCGCACTCCCGGGACCGGTGGCGCGGGGTGGCGGGTCGGCCGCTCTCACGCCTCCGGCTCACTGAACGGCCCCCGGCTCGCGAGAACCGGACGATCCGGCGAGCCGGAGCGGGTTCCGCGAGCCGGAGGTCAGCCCCCGGCAGGCCGCGGCTCAGCCGGCGAGCTGCTCCTCGACGTAGGCGCGGATCGGGGTGGTCGGGCGGCCGATGAGGCGGGCGAGCGAGCCGTCGGTCTCGCCGAGGAGGCCGTCGGCGATGTTCGCGTCGAGGCCGACGACGAAGCCGACGCCGCCCTCGGGGACGCCGGCCTCGGTGAGGATGCGGGTGTGCTCGGCGGAGTCGACGTGCGCGATCGCGGCGTCGCGGCCGGCGACCTCGCCGACGAGGGTCGCGAGCTCGTCGAAGCTCCAGGCGGTGTCGCCGGAGAGCTCGTGCACGGAGCCGACCAGGGAGGCGTCGAGCAGCGCGACGGCGGCCGCCTCGGCGTAGTCGGTGCGGGCGGCGCTGGAGACGCGGCCGTCGCCGGCGCTGGAGAGGGTGGTGCCGGTCGAGGCGAGCTCGGCGACGGTCTGCGCGTAGTTCTCGTTGTACCAGCCGTTGCGGAGGATCACGGCGGGGAGGCCCGCGGCGGCGATCGCCTCCTCCGTCGCCTTGTGCTCGGGGGCCAGGATCAGCGGGCTGGTGGTCGCCTTCGGGGCGCTCGTGTAGACCAGCCGCGCGCCGGCGCGGGCGGCGGCCTCGATCGCGGCGGTGTGCTGCGCGACGCGCTTGCCCACCTCCGAGCCGGAGACGAGCAGCACGGCCTCGGCGCCGGAGAAGGCGGCGTCGAGCGAGGCCGGGTCCTCGAAGTCGGCGACGGCGGTGCGGACGCCGAGGTCGGCGGCGAGCGCCTCCAGCTTGGCGGCGTCGCGGCCGGTGGCGACGATGTCGGAGGCGGCGGTGCCGCGGGCGAGCAGGTGCTCGACGGCGAGACGGCCGAGGTGGCCGGTGGCTCCGGTGACGACGAGGGTCATGGGGGTGGTCCTTCCGTTCGGGAGACGGCGGGTGGGGCGCCGTCGGAGAGGGGAACCGGGCCGCACCGCCAGAACTTCCCGGAATGCAGTACCCACTATTTGGTTAGTACTCCTGTGACCATCATCGAGAGCCCCCTCCTCACCGGCGACGTCTACTCCGCCGACTGCCCGAGCCGCGAGGTCTTCGGCCACGTCACGAGCAAGTGGGGCGTGCTCGTCCTCGCCGCCCTGGCCGAGCGGGGCCTGCGCTGGGGCGAGCTGCGGCGCCGGATCGGCGGCATCAGCGAGAAGATGCTGGCGCAGACCCTCCGCACCCTCGAGGAGGACGGCTTCGTGCACCGGGAGGCGCACGCCGTCATCCCGCCGCGGGTCGACTACGCGCTGACCCCGCTCGGCGCCGAGCTCGCCGAGCGGCTGCTGCCGGTCGTCGAGTGGATCGCGGACAACGTCGGCGCGGTGCTGGCCGCCCGAGACGCCCGCCGGAGCGACGAAGGATAGCCTCACCTTCTTGTGAGAACGTTCATATTCCGTTCAGGGAGAGGCCGCCGCTGAGCGGGATGCGCGTCCCCTCGCACTGGTCCACTCGATCGCACTGCCTGCCGATCGAAGGACCTCGCATGACCGACACCGCCCGCCGCCCGCTCCTCCTCCCCATGGCGGGGCACGTGCGCGGCAAGCGCAGCCCCGTCACCTGCGCCCTGAAGTGCGCGAACGCGTGCTCGACCGCCGCCTGCAACACCTCGCACAACAGCTCGTTCCGCGACATCGTCGCGCGCCAGATCTCGCGCCGCAGCGCGCTCGGACTGGGCCTGGCCGGCGCGGTCACCGTCGCCGTCGCCTCGGCCGGCGGCGCCCCCACCGCGGAGGCGGCTGTCGCCGACGCCGCGGTCGGCGGGTCCCCGCTCGCCTTCACCCCGATCGCCCCGGTGCCGTACACGGTCGACGAGTTCACCGTTCCCGAGGGCTTCGCCTGGCAGCCGATCATCCGCTGGGGCGACCCGCTCTTCGCCGACAGCCCCGCCTTCGACATCCGGAACCAGACCGAGGCGGCCCAGGCCGCGCAGTTCGGCTACAACAACGACTACACCGACATCGTCGAGATCCCCGGCTCGAAGCGCCTGCGCGCCCTGCTGGTCGTGAACCACGAGTACACGAACGAGTCGATCATGTTCCCGGCCGCGCAGCTCGAGGCCGAGCCCGAGCGCGTGCGCGCCGTCGGCCGCGCCGCCCACGGCCTCAGCGTCGTCGAGCTGGTCCGCACCGCCGTCGACCGCCCCTGGGCGTACGTCCGCGGCGGCGAGCACAACCGCCGCTACCTGCTGGACACCCCCTACGAGGTCACCGGCGCCGCGGCCGGCTCGGCGCTGCTGAAGACCGCCGCCGACCCCACGGGACGCTCCGTCCTCGGCACGCTGGGCAACTGCTCCGGCGGCACCACGCCGTGGGGCACGATCCTCTCCGGCGAAGAGAACTTCAACGGCTACTTCCGCGCCACCGCGACCAGCGACGCCGAGAAGCGCTACGGCCTGACCGACGCCGAGACCGCCCGCCTCTGGGAGCTCGACGACCCGCGCTTCGACGCCCGCACGCCCGGCTACGAGAACGAGCCCAACCGCTTCGGCTGGATCGTCGAATTCGACCCGTTCGAGCCGGAGTCGACCCCGAAGAAGCACACCGCGCTCGGCCGCCTCAAGCACGAGGGCGCGAACGTCATCGTCGCCCCCGACGGCCGCGTGGTCGCCTACCAGGGCGACGACGAGCGCTTCGACTACCTCTACAAGTTCGTCTCGAAGAAGCGCTACCTCGAGGGCGACCGCGCGCACAACAAGACGCTGCTGGAGGAGGGCGACCTCTTCGTCGCGAGCTTCACCGGCGACTCCCCCGTCGCCGAGATCACCGGCACCGGCGCGGTCCCCTCCGACGGCGGCTTCGACGGCATCGGCGCCTGGCTGCCCCTGGTCCTCGACGGCGCGTCGATGATCGCCGGCATGAGCGTCGAGGAGGTGCTCGTGCACACCCGCATGGCCGCCGACATCGCCGGCGCGACCAAGATGGACCGCTGCGAGGACGTCCAGCCGAGCCTGGTCAGCGGCCGGATCTACGTCGCCTGCACCAACAACTCCAACCGCGGCACCGAGGGCAAGGAGGGGCCGACCGAGGTCAACCCGCGCTCCGAGAACCGCGACGGCCACATCGTCGAGATCATCGAGGACGGCGGCGACCAGACCGGCCGCACCTTCACCTGGAACCTGCTGATGCTGTGCGGCGACGTCGCGCAGGGCGACACGGTCTACTTCTCCGGCTTCCCGGTCGACCAGGTCTCGCCGATCTCCTGCCCGGACAACCTCGCCTTCGACTCCGTCGGGAACCTCTGGATCTCGACCGACGGCGCCCCCAGCGGCATCGGCTACAACGACGGCCTCTTCAAGGTGGCGCTCGAGGGCGCCGAGCGCGGGCGGGTGGAGCAGTTCCTCTCGGTCCCGCGCGATGCCGAGACCTGCGGCCCGATCGTGCACGACCAGGACCAGCACGTGTTCGTGGCCGTCCAGCACCCGGGCGAGGAGGGCACCTTCGAGGAGCCCAGCTCGTACTTCCCGGACTTCGCTGCCACCGGAGCCCTCGCGGCCGGTGCCGTCGCGGCGCCGCGCCCGACGATCGTGCAGATCCTGCCGGCGTCGCAGCTCGTCACGCCGACGCCCACGCCGACCGCGGGGCCGACCACGGCGCCGACGGCGACTCCGACGGCCGGACCGACCGCGGTGCCGACGGCGGGGCCGACGACCGGACCGACCGCTGCGCCCACCGCGGCGCCGACCGCCGGGCCGACCGGGGTTCCGACCGTCGCGCCGACCGGCACGCCCGTCCCCCTGCCCGTGGGCGGCGGCGGCGGACTCGCCTCGACCGGTGTCGAGAGCGTGGGCCTCGTCGCCGGCGCCGCCGCCCTGCTCACTGCGGGGGCCGCCGCGCTGGGTCTGGGTGCGCGCCGCCGCGCGGCCGGCGCGGAGGCCGAGCCGGAGGCCTGATCGGGGACGCAGGTCCGTTGTGCAGGCGATCCGACGCTCGGCGGCGCACTCGACGCGGTGGCAAGAGCTTTCCGCGGCCGGTCGCCTGCACAACGGACGGGCGCCTGCACATCGGACTGACGCCTGCACAACGGACGGGCACCTGCACAACGGGGGCCTGAGGGGTGCGCTAGGTTGAGCGCGATGTCGACCCTCCGGAGCCGCGAGTCCGCGGTCATCGTCGCCGTGCAGCGCTCGCCGCTGGCACCGCCCCTGCGCCCGATCGCCCGCTGGCTCAGCTTCTTCGGCGAGCACGCCGCGGGCTGGCTGCTGCTGGGCGTGGTCGGTGCGTTCGCCGATCCGTCCCGCTTCTGGGCGTGGGCGCTCTGCGACGTCGCGATCGTCGTGGCGCACGGGCTGTCGATCGTGATCAAGCGCGTCGTCCGGCGGCCGCGGCCCCTCGGCGAGGGCGTCGAGGTGCGGGGGACGGCGCCGAGCAAGCTCAGCTTCCCGAGCTCGCACGCGTCCTCGACCACCGCGGCGGCGATCGTGTTCGCGGTGATGCTGCCCGCGCTCTGGCCGCTCGCCGTCCTCGTCGTGCTGGTGATGCTGCTGTCGCGCCTCGTGCTCGGGATGCACTTCCCGACCGACGTGCTCGCGGGCGCCGCGCTCGGCACGCTCGCGGCGCTGGCCGCGCTGCCGTTCCTCCCGCTGCTCTCGGCCTAGCTTCCGGCGCGGGGGCGTCTGCCGTCCGTTGTCCGATCTGCAGGCGATCCGCGCGCCTGTCTTCCGCGCCTCGCGGTGGAAGGCGCCTTCCGCATCGGATCGCCTGCAGATCAGACGGGAGGCTCAGAGGAGGCGGCGGGCCGAGGCCCAGGCGGTCAGCTCGTAGCGGGAGGAGAGCTGGAGCTTGCGGAGCACTGCGGAGACGTGGGACTCGACGGTCTTCACCGAGATGAAGAGCTCGGCGGCGGCCTCCTTGTAGGCGTAGCCGCGGGCGATGAGGCGCATCACCTCGCGCTCGCGAGCCGAGAGGCGGTCGAGCTCGTCGACGGACTCCGCCTGCTCGCCGCTGAGGGCGCCGAAGGCGTCGAGGACGAAGCCGGCCAGGCGCGGCGAGAAGACGGCGTCGCCGCCGGCCACCGCGAGGACCGCCCGGCTGACCTCGGCGCCGGAGCTCGCCTTGGTGATGTAGCCGCGGGCGCCGGCGCGGATGACGCCGACCACGTCCTCCGCCGCGTCCGAGACGCTCAGCGCCAGGAAGCGCACCGCGTCGAGGTGCGCGGCGCTGCGGCGCAGGACCTCGGCCCCGCCGCCGCCCGCGCCGCCGGGCAGGTGCACGTCGAGCAGCACGACATCCGGACACTCGGCCGCGACCAGCGCGACGGCCGAGTCGACGTCGGCCGCCTCGCCCACGACGTCGAGCTCGGGGGCGAGATCGGCGCGCAGGCCGGAGCGGAAGATGGAGTGGTCGTCGACCAGCACGACGCGGGTCACCGCTCGGCCCCCGCCGGCAGGCACAGGTGGACCTCGGTGCCCGAGCCGCCCGCTCCAGGCCGCACGGTCGCGCTGCCGCCGGCGCGCGCCATCCGGCCGACGATCGACTCGCGGATGCCGAGGCGGTCGCCGGGGAGTGCGCCGAGGTCGACTCCGGGGCCGCGGTCGCGCACGAAGACGTCGACCCCGGTGGCCGACGACTCGACATAGACCGAGACCTCGCCGCCCGCGTGCCGAGCCGCGTTGAGCATCGCCTCGCGGGTCGCGGCGAGCACGGGGGCGGCGCCCGGCACCGAGGCCCCCACCGCGACCACCTCGAGCGTCGCCGGCCAGTCGAGCTCGATCGCGGCGGCGATGGCGCGGATCTCGGCCGCCAGGTCGTTCGCGACCGGGACGTCGCGCTCGAAGAGCCAGTCGCGCAGCTCCCGCTCCTGCGCGCGGGCGATGCGGGCGACCTCGCTCGAGGCGCCCGCCCGGTTCTGGATCAGCGCGAGGGTCTGCAGCACCGAGTCGTGCAGGTGCGCGGCGATCTCGGCGCGCTGCTCCTCGCGCACCCGCGCCGCCCGCTCACCCATCAGCTCGGTCCACAGCGTGACGACCCGGGGCGCGGCGAGCACGCCCGCGGCGACCAGGAGGACGCCGACGGCCAGCACCGCGTTGACCGCGCTCGGGCGGGCCGTGAGCACGGCGGCCCCGGCGACGACGAGCACGGCGCAGGCGGCGAGGCGGACCAGGACGGAGGAGCGCGCCGAGCGCGAGGGGTCGCCGCGGTCGAAGCCCAGACTCCAGGCGACGGCGCCGCCCGAGAGCACCGCGACGGCGGCGAGCGCCCGGGTGACGTCGGCGTCGTCGCCTCCGCGCAGTGCGACCACGACCGAGAGCGTCGCGGCCCCGGCGACGCCGACGAGCAGCACGGCGACCGGAACGGACCGCCGCACACCGCCGGTCTGCGCACCGGAGTCCGGGCCCGCGTCGCGCAGGGGAACGAGCGCCCACAGCCACAGGTAGAGCAGCGCACCGCCGCCGCCCAGCAGCGTCGCGATGATCATGAGGAAGCGCACCGTCCCCGGGCGCAGGCCCAGGTGCTCGGCGAGCGCCGCGCACACGCCGCCGAGGACCATCCGGCGCGGGCGGCGCAGCGGAGGCCGTGCCGAGGCGGGCCGACCCGCGGACGATCGGCCCGGGGACGGCCGACGCCGCGGCGGGTGCGCCGCGGTGCTCGGGAGGGTTGGTGTGCTCACCCCTGCATCCAAACAGGTCGTCGGGGTCGCCGGGGCGGGAGTCGGGGTCGGATCAGGGGTTCCCCCGATGGTCGGCGGCTGTGGAGGAGGGTCACACTCGAGCCATGACAGCAGCGAGCACGACCCCGCCGGACCCGGCGCAGGAGACGGCGGGCGATCCGCCGACGCCGGACCCGACCGCCGGAGCAGGCGATCCCGGGAACGGCACCCACGGCCCCGGCGCCTCCGCACCCGGCCCCTCCTCCGAGAACCGCTTCCTCCTCTGGCTGCGCTCCCTCGATCTCGCCCGCCGGCCCGGCTGGGTCGGCGGCGTCTGCTCCGGCATCGCCGATCGCCTCGGCATCGACCCGCTGATCGTGCGCGGGATCTTCGTCGTGGTCGCCGTCCTCGGCGGCCCGGCCTTCCTCTTCTACGCGGCGGCCTGGCTGCTGCTGCCCGACGAGGACGGCGTGCTGCCGGTCGAGGAGCTGCTCCGCGGCCGCCTGACCCGCGTCCACGCCGGCATCGGCGCCCTGGTGCTCGCCTCGATGCTCCCGGTCGCGCAGGGCTTCTGGTCGCTCGGCGGCGCGTACACCGGGGCGGTGCCCTGGGCGCCCGCCACCGGTCGTGCCCTCTGGACGGTCGTCGTCCTGGTGCTCATCGTGCTCTTCGTGGTCTGGATCGCCCGCCGCTCGGGCCGCACCGACCCGGCGCCCCCGCCGCACGGCAGCCCGGAGGGACCCGGCGCCTCGACCGCCGCCTACCCCGCTCCCACCGGCGACCCGGCGAGCGCCGCTCCTCTCCTCCCCCCGCAGCGCCCGACCGAGGCGCGGCCCAGCACCCCGGAGGACCTCGCGCTGTGGCGCGAGCGCCAGGAGGAGTGGAAGGCCGAGCGGGAGGCGTTCCGCGCCCAGGAGAGCGCGACCGCCCGCGAGACGGCCCGGGCCCGAGCGGAGGAGTCGCGCCTCCGGGCCGCCGCGATCACCGCGGCGCGCCTCGAGCGGCGTCGGCTGCACCGCGAGGCGAACCCGCGGCTGCGGCGGAGCGTCACGCTGCTCGTGCTCGGCCTGGCCGCCGTCGCCGGCGCGATCGCGTCGCTCACCGTCTCCGGCTCGACCGCGACCGTTGTCGGCTTCAGCGTCGCGACCCTGGTGCTCGGACTCGCGATCGTGGCGGCCGGGCTGCTCCGCCGGCGCGCCATCCTCCTGATCGCGGTCTCGGTGATCACGGTGCTGACGGCCTCGACGGCGTCGCTCGTGCCGCCCGAGCGGCAGCTGCTGCCCCTCCTGAGCTCGTACGGCGTCTCGAACGCGACGCCCGGTAGCTACGCGATGCTGGCGGGCGACCTGCAGATCACGATCGACCCGGCGCTGGGTGCTCCGGGGGAGGTGATCGACGTCTGGCAGGGCGCCGGGAACATCACCGTCATGCCGATGGCCGGAGCGGCGGTCCGCCTCGAGGCGTCCACGGCGAACGGCTACTACTGGCTGACCACCGCCTTCGCCGACGGCGACGTGGGCTCCGAGCCGGAGAACGTCGAGTACAGCCGCGACGGAGCCACCTGGACGCAGACCTTCGGCGACCCGGACGCCGAGCCGGTCGTCGTCCGGATCGCGCAGGGCCGCGGCGGAGTCACCGTCTACGACCGGACCGCCGAGGACTCGACCAGCGGCGCCGCACTCGACCCGGACGGCACGGCGACCGCGGAGCCGACCTCGGAGGCGACCGCTGCCGCGACCGACCTCCCGACCCCGACGGACCCCGCCACCCCGACAGACCCCGGCAGCACGACCGGAACCGACAGCACGACCCCGACGGAGGCAGGACGATGACCGCGCAGAGCACCACCGCCACGCAGACCAGCACCGCCCCCGAGACCGCTCAGCGGCCGAGGATCCGCGCCGGCGCGGTCGTCTGGGGACTCGTCCAGGCCGTCGTCGCCGTCCTCCTGCTCCTCGTCGCCGCCGACGCCGGGCTGCGGACCGCCGTCGTCGACTGGGCGCTCTCGCTCGGCCCGGCCGGAGCCGCCGCGATCGCGATCGCCGCGCTGGGCACGATCGCCCTCCTGATCGGCCTCGTCCGGGTCCTCGACCGGCGCTGACGAGCGACAGCAGGGCAGGGAGGCGACCGACGTCGGTGGGGAGTCGGGTCTCGATACGCCCCTGCGGGGCTACTCGACCAGCATGCAGGTACGCCCCGGCGGGGCTGCTCGACCAGCATGCAGGCGGGCGTCTCCTCCCAGGAGATCGGGCCCGAGCCACGCACCCGCCCACCCGCAACCCCCCTAGGCCGAGGCCGGATACGAGCGCAGACTCGCCGTCCGGCCTCGACCGCGCGCGCGAGCGCCCGCGCACGGACAGGCGCCTCGCCCTCCCCGAGTCGAGACCGCCGATGCCCGACGCCGCCCGCAGGACGCTCTGATGGAGCTCGGCATCGCCGCCGTCATCAGCGTCGAGGAAGAGAACCGCTCCCGCTCTCGCGGCCATCGATGATGCTCATCGCGCGCCTCCGAGCCAGAGTCCTGTCGCTGCGGCGATGACGCTGAGGAGGAGCGTGCCGAGGGCGTTGGTGACGGAGGCGAGGCGGCGTCCTTCGGCGAGGAGGCGCACGGTTTCGAGGCTGGCGGTGGAGAAGGTGGTGTAGCCGCCGAGGAAGCCGGTGCCGAGGACGAGTCGCCACGGCTCGGGGGCGAGGCCTGCGAGGGCGAGGCCGGTGATCAGGCCGAGGAGGAGTGATCCGGTGACGTTGATGACGGTGGTGCCCCAGGGGTAGGCGCCGCCGGTGCGGGTTTTGATGAGCCCGTCGAGGAGGAGCCGTGTTGCGGCTCCGATTCCGCCGGCGAGGGAGAGCGCGAGGAACAGTGCGGGTGTCATGCCGGCACCTTCCTCTGGGTGCGTCGCCGGTGGAGTGCTGCGGCGAGGGCGATTCCGGTCCAGGACGCGAGGGCACCGAGGAGGACGGTGCCGAGCGCGTAGAGGGCGGCGGGTGCGGGGTGTCCTGTGGTGAGCAGGTGGGCGGTGTCGGTGGCGAGGGTGCTGTAGGTGGTGAAGCCTCCGAGCGCTCCGGTACCGAGCAGCAGCCGTGCGGTGCGGCGTCGGCCCTCGTCGCTGCCGGCTCTGGCGAGGCTCTCCAGGAGCACGCCGAGCAGGAGCGCGCCGACGATGTTGATGGCGAAGACGACGGTGTCGAAGGCGGGACCGGCGGGGAACGCGAGGGTCAGGCCCTCCCGCGCCCCGGTCCCGACCGTGCCGCCGGCGGCGACGAGGAGGAGGTACCGCAGGCGCAGGTGCACGGGTCGTGGCGTCCCGTCGGGGGCGTCGTCGACGTCGAGGTCGCTGTCGACCGGCAGCTCGGGGTCGGGGTCCGGGGGGCGGTGACGGTGGAGGTCATCGGTCACGAGGAGTGGGGCCTTTCGGGAGGGGGCGGGTCAGTGGGTGAGGCCGTAGTGCAGCGCGGGGTCGAGGTGCTCGATGTCGACGAGGCGGTTGTACTTCGCGACCCTCTCACCGCGCGCGGGGGCGCCGGATTTGATCTGCCCGACTCCGGTTCCCACCGAGAGGTCGGCGATGAAGGTGTCGAGGGTTTCGCCGGAGCGGTGGGAGACCATGCAGCGCATGCCGGAGTCGTGCGCGGCCGCGATCGCGTCGAGGGTGCCGGTGACGGTGCCGATCTGATTGGGCTTGATGAGTGCGGCGTTGGAGTAGCCGTTGCGGGCTCCGTCGCGGATGCGGTCGGCGTCGGTGACGTAGAGGTCGTCTCCCACGAGCTGCACCCGGTCGCTGATGGTGTGGGCGAGGAGGGCCCAGCCCTCGTGGTCGTCCTCGGCGAAGCCGTCCTCGATGCTGCGGATCGGGTAGTCGGCGATCAGCTTCTCGTAGTAGCGGGCGAGTGCGTCGCGGTCGAGGTCGGTGCCGGCGACGGTGTAGTGGCCGTCGCCGTGGAAGAAGCCGTTCGCGGCGGGATCCATCGCGATCGCGATGTCACCGGTGCCGGGCTGGTATCCGGCGTCGGTGATCGCTGCGACGAGGAGGTCCAGGGCGTCTTCGGGCCGGTCGATGGGGGGCGCGAAGCCGCCCTCGTCGCCGAGCCCGGAGGTGCCGTAGGCGGTGCGGACGCGGGCGGCGAGGGCGTGATAGATCTCGGCGCCGACCTGCACGGCCTCCTCCTCGGTGCCGGCGGAGACGGGAGCGATCATGAACTCTTGGAAGTCGAGGCCGTTCGCGGCGTGCGCGCCGCCGTTGATGACGTTGAAGTGCGGGACGGGCAGGGAGGCGGTCGCCCCGGTGTGATCGGCGATCCACCGGTGCAGGGGCAGGCCGGTGCGCGCTGCGAAGGCGCGGGCGGCCGCGATGGAGACGGCGACGACGGAGTTCGCTCCGAGGCGGGCGAGGTTCGCGGTTCCATCCAGTGCTCGCAGCGCTTCGTCGATCTCGCGAAGCGAGGTCCAGGAGTGCTCGAGCAGGAGGGCGCGGATCTCGCCGTCGACGGCCGCGACAGCGGAGCGGACTCCGCGTCCGCCGAACGCGGGGCCGCCGTCGCGCAGCTCGACCGCTTCGAACGCGCCGGTCGAGGCGCCCGCGGGGGCGGAGGCGTCCAGGACGGTGTCGTCGTCCAGACGCAGGGTGACAGCGACGGTCGGGAAGCCGCGGGAGTCGAGGATCTGCCGTGCGGCGACGTCGGTGATGACCAGCGGGTGTCCGGCGGGGTGGGTGACGTACTCGCCCGATCCGTGGATGCTGGTGCGGGTGTGGCTGATGTAGGCGTTCATCAGGTTCCTCCTTCGTGGGCGAGCGTGATCGCCGCCCGGTCGGCTCTTGCGGGGTCGAGGTAGCGTCCGCTCCTCGAGATCGGTGTCCCGGACGGCCCGGTGTCGTACAGGTACGGCTGACCGGTCGGGATGTTCAGATCGCGGACCGCGGCATCGCCGAGGTCCGCGAGAAGGGCGCGCAGCGCGCGCAGGGAGTTGCCGTGCGCGACGATGAGCACCGTCTCGCCCTCCTCGAGGGCGGGCAGGATGCGCTCCTCGAGGAGCGGCTGCAGACGGTGGACGACGTCGCGCAACGACTCCGTCTCCGTCATCGCCTCGGCCGGCTGCCCACGGAACGCCGCGGACCTGTGCAGCTGCGCGAAGGCGGCGGCGGACAGGGCAGGCGGGCGGACGTCCATCGACCGGCGCCACTCCAGGAAGGCGTCGGCCCCGTACTGGGCTCTGACGGCGCTTTTCGACAGGCCGGTGAGCGCTCCGTAGTTGCGCTCGTTCAGCCGCCACTGGGCCGCGACGATCCGCGGCCGCCCTGGAAGGGCGCCGGCGATGATCCGGGCCGATTCGGTGGAGCGTTGCAGGGTCGACGTGAGGATCAGATCGGGGTCGATCGATGCGTCCCTCAGTAGCGTCGCCGCCTGTCGCGCTTCGTCACGTCCGAGGTCGGTGAGGGGGACGTCGAGGACGCCGCAGAAGAGACCGTCGGCATTGCCGGTGCTCTCACCGTGGCGCACGAGGACGAGCGGGGGATGCGCGGGCATGGGTCACCTACCTGGTCTCTGATCGAGAAGGTAGGAACCATCAGCCTCGGCGGCAGTTCGAGCTCACGCTCGGGCGGGATCCATCGCCACTGCCGTCAGCCTACGCCCGCACCTCGGTCAGGACCAGGGCAGCGGCTCCGAATCATCGACCGGGGAGAGGGGGATCATGAGGACCGGCCGGTGCTGACGGTGAGCGAGACGGGCGCCGACGGCGCCGGAGAAGACCTCCTGCACGGTGCGACGCAGAGACGGCTCCTTCGTGCCGACAATGATCATGACCGCATCGACACGGTCCGCGAGCGTCGCCAGAGCGTGTGCAACGTCACCGGCCATCTGATGCGTCTGCCACGGGACACGGTCACCGATGATCCGGTCAAGCCGCTCGAGGATCGCAGGATCGAACGGATCCTCGCTGCTGTCGGCGGCATCCGAATCCAACGGCATCGACCGCTCGACCAGCGGATCCTCCCCGAACTGCCCGTCGATGACGTACCGGCCCGTGTCCACCTGCACGAACTCCAGCCGCCCCCCGAAACGCACGGCGAAGCGCAGCGCTTCCTGAATCACCGCTTCCGGCTGATCCGCCTGCACCCCGACCACGATCGCGTCCTCAGCCATCACGCGCACCTTTCCGATCCTCGTGCGCTCGGACGGAGAACAGTGACGCCGTACGGATCACAGCTGCTCCTATCTCCGCGCACACCACTGACAGAGATAGGGACTGTTGTCGACGTCGTCGAGGTTGGGTCCGGCGAGCCCCACCGCCGGAACGCACTGCGTTGATCTCAGTGTGCACCCGCGCCGCCCCGCCCGCACCTGCAGTCAGGTCGCCGCCGTCCGCTGGAGCCAGTGGAGTGTCGCAGATGCACTTCGGGCGACACCGGTGCCTTCCTCCCGGGTCTGGTCCCCGCCAGCTGCCCGCGCGTACACGCGCGGACGCTGCGGCGTATCCGAATCGGCTGCTACTGACCAAGCGCCTCGGGAACGAACGGCGGGATCACGCTCGACCCGACGATCGGGGTGTCGTCGAGGATGGCACGCGGTCGAACCGATCACCACGGAGACCACCGCGCGCGCGACGGTGAGAAGCAGCTCAGGCGCAAGGGGGTCTCGGATCGTCGTCGTCGCGGTTCACTCACTGCATGGATGGTCTGCCCTTCGTTGTTCTCGTCGTCATCTTTCTCGCCGCCGCCGCAGTGGTGTGGATCGCCGGCATCCAGTTGTCGAAGGCCACGGACGTTCTGGATGCGCGTCTGCACCTGGGGAGTGCGCTGGGCGGTCTGATCGTCCTCGCCGTCGCGACGAACCTGCCGGAGATCGCGATCACCGTGTCCGCCGCGCTCTCCGGGAACCTGGACGTCGCGGTCGGCAACATCCTCGGCGGCATCGCACTGCAGACCGTGGTCCTCGTCGTCCTCGACCTGTTCGGCAAGCGCGGAAAGGGTGCGAAGCCGCTCACCTACCGTGCCGCGTCCCTCACACTCGTGCTCGAGGGGCTCGTGGTCGTCGCGGTGCTCGCCGTCGTCATCGCCGGCAGTCAGCTGCCCTCCGGACTGGAAGTGCTGCGCCTGACCCCGGACGTCGTTCTCATCGCCGGCCTCTGGGTCGTGGGGCTGCTGCTCGTGCAACGCTCCGGCAAGCACCTCCCCTGGCACGAGGACGGGCGGGCCCCCGACGCGACAGCATCCCCCGCGAAGAAGAAGACGCACCCGATGAGCACACGCAAGGCGACCATCGTGTTCACGATCTCCGCCGCGGCGACCCTCCTCGCCGGTGTCGTGCTCGAGCGCGCCGGTGACGCAGCATCCTCGCAGCTCGGTCTCTCAGGGGTGCTGTTCGGAGCCACCGTGCTCGCTCTCGCCACCTCCCTCCCCGAGATCTCGACCGGGCTGCAAGCCATCAAGCAGGGCGACGACAACCTCGCCATCAGCGACATCTTCGGCGGCAACGCCTTCCTCCCCGTCCTGTTCCTCGTCGCCACCGTCCTCTCCGGCACCGCAGTCCTCCCGCAGGCGAACTCGTCCGACATCTACCTCACCGCTCTCGCCGCCCTGCTCACCCTCGTCTACATCGTCGGACTGATCTTCCGACCCACCCGGCGCATCGCCGGCATGGGAGTCGACTCGTTGATCGTGCTCGCGCTCTACACCGTCGGCATCGCCGGGCTCTTCGCCATCACCGCGAATTGACGTCCGTGCCGCCGTGTGCAGATCGACCAGATCGCTGCAGCTCGAGCAGACACGGCCGCTGGCGTGATCGGCGTTGCGACGAGCCGTGCACCGGTCAGCGCATCTCGTGCGCGATCTCCAGGAACGCCGCCGCGGACGACCCGATGCGATCGGACCAGATGGCGCGGAGGGGTCGCACGAGTGCTGGTCCGCGGAGGGGCACTCGTATCAGTGAGCGCGCGGCGAGATCTGCTTCGACGGTGAGGACGCTCATGACGGCGGGCGCGATGCCGGCGCGGGCGTTCGCTCGGATGATCGCCGTCGTCTCCAGGATCGCGGCGGGAGTCGTGGGTGCGAGCCCGGCGTCGTGGAGCCATGCTTCGAGGGTCGTCCGGGTGCCGGAGCCTTCCTCTCGTGTCAGCAGTGCGGTCCCGGCCAAGTCCTCGGCGCTGATACTCGCCGCGCGTGCCCAGGGGTGGTCCGGTGCGACGACGACAGCGAGTTCGTCCTCCGTGACCACGTGAGAGGAGAGCGTAGCCGTGGACGCCGGAGTCTCGACGAATCCGAGCTGCGCGGCACCGGATCGCACGAGCTCTGTGACCGTGGCTGAATTGCCGGCGATCAGCTGCACACTCACCTCGGGTGTGCGCTGTCGGAATTCGAGGAGCCAGCGTGGGAGCAGCAGTTCGGCGATGGTCTGCGACGCCGCGAGGACCAGTGAGCCGGTCGGCTGTCGCAGTGCTGCCGCGCCCGCCTCGAGGCGGCGGGACGCCTCGAGGACCGGGCCGGCCAACTCGAGCACGAGCCGGCCCGCGTCGGTCATCAGGGACCCGGTCGGAGAGCGGCGCACGAGCGGCTGCCCGATGGCGCGCTCCGCGACCCGCAGACGCGCCGAGACGGCCTGCTGGGTGACGCCGAGGGCTTCGGCAGCGCGGGAGAGCGAGCCCGCCTCGGCGATGCGTTCGAGCACCTCCAGCGTGTCGAGATCCAGGATCCGGTCCGTCAATCGCCGCGTCGCCACAAGCACTCATTGTGCCCCGCCAACACGATCGCTGTATCGGCTGGTGCCGGCGATGTTCAGGCTGGAGTCATGACAACCTCTTCCCTCGCCCGCGCATCTTCCTCGATCGGGCATCCTCCGCGGTCGAGGCGCTTGTTCCGGGAGCTGGAGCATCCGGGACTGATCGTGTCGAACCTGACGCCGAACTGGTTCGCGTCGATCATGGGCACCGGCATCGTCGCGGTCGCCGCCGCGTCCCTGCCACTCCAGTTCCCCGGGCTGCGGACCGGGGCCACCGTCGTCTGGGCGATCGCCGCGCTGCTGCTCGTCGCGCTGACGGTCGCGACCGGGCTGCACTGGGTCCGCTACCGCGCTACAGCGGTGAGGCACCACCTGAATCCGGTGCTCTCGCACTTCTACGGCGCGCCGCCCATGGCGTTTCTCACCGTCGGCGCGGGAACCCTCCTCCTCGGCAAGGACTGGATCGGCGTGCCCGCCGCTGTCGCCATCGACTGGGTGCTCTGGACCGCGGGGACTCTCGGCGGGCTGGTGACGGCGGTCCTGGTGCCCTACCTCGCGTTCACCCGGCATGAGAACAAGCCCGATTCGGCGTTCGGCGGCTGGCTGATGCCGATCGTTCCGCCGATGGTGTCCGCTTCCACCGGCGCACTGCTGCTGCCGTACGCGCCCGCCGGGCAAGCGCGGGAGACGCTCCTGTGGTCCTGCTACGGCTTCTTCGGCCTCAGCCTGGTCGCGTCGCTGGTGGTGATCACCCTGATCTGGAACCGGCTCGCGCAGCACAAGGTCGGAGCGGCGGGGATGGTGCCGACGCTGTGGATCGTCCTCGGTCCGGTCGGACAGTCGATCACCGCTGTGAATCTGCTCGCCTCGAACGCGCCCACCGTCGTCGACGCCGGCACGGCGCGTGCGCTGCTGGTCGTGGCTCTGGTGTACGGCTTCGCGATGCTCGGCTTCGCACTGCTCTGGACCGTCATCGCCCTCGCGATCACCCTCCGCACCGCGAAGGAGCACCTGCCGTTCAGCCTGACGTGGTGGTCGTTCACGTTCCCCGTCGGCACCTGCGTCACCGGACTGAACGGCCTCGCCCTGCACTCCGGTCTCACGGTCGTCGCCGGCCTCGCCGTGCTCTACTACGTCGGCCTGGTCGCCGCGTGGATCTTCGTCGCCGCCCGCACCTTCCACGGTTCCGTGATCCGCGGCACCCTGCTCGCACCACCGCGACCGGCCTGACCGGGATCGAGGACCATCGTGGACATCCGAACCCTGAACGCCCTCGCCGAGACCTGGCGGAGTACCGCGGACGCGACCGGACGCTTCGTCCCGGGCTTCGATCCCCGCTCCGGCGGCACCGCCAGTCGCGTCCTGGTGCTGATGCAGTCACCCGGCCCTCGGACGATCGCCGCGGGATCCGCTGCCGTCTGCAGTGAGGACAACCTCGGGCCCACCGCCGCCGCGTTCCGGGCGGCCCGCATCGAGTCCGGACTCTCCCGCGACCACTACCTCCGATGGAACCTCATCCCGTGGGAGATCCCTGGCCGCGTCCGCCCCGCGGACATCGAGCAGGGCAGGCTCGCGCTCGGGGAGCTGCTGGAGCTGCTGCCCGCGCTCGACGCCGTCGTCACCTACGGGACCGTGGCGCTCGACGGGGTCATGCGCTACCTGACCCTGCACGATGATCCCCGTGTCGTCCCCGTCCTCGCGGCACCGCACCCCTCACCGGCCAACGGACGTCACCGCGCCGACCAGCACCTCCGCTCCGTGAACGCGCTCCGCCTCGCGAATCGTCTGGGATCCGGTCGGCGACTCGCGGACTGACGGCACTGAAGGCAGACGTCCGCGGCTCGGTCGGCACCGGTCCTCGTGACCGATGGGGCGCTGATCTCAGACGGTCCCCGTCCTCGGACCGCTGACGGGAACGACCTGGTCGTCCACGACGTCGACGGTGTACGCCGCGCCGTGCTCGAGCGTGTGGCCGACGGTGCACTGACGGTCGACCGCCCGGCGGGTGCGCTCGGACAGTGAGGCGATCCGCTCGGGATCGAGCGCCGAGAGGTCGGCGCGGATCACGGCGGTGATCGAGTCGTAGCGGTCCTCACCCTCGGGCTTGGTCGCGGTGATGTCGGTGGTCGCTTCGAAGTCGGCTCCGAGGCGGCTGGCGAGGAGGTGGTCCGAGGAGAGCATGCCGCAGGCGGCGAGGGCGAGGTGCAGCAGCTCGCCGGGCGAGAACACGCCGTCGGCGTCCGACCCGCCGATGCGGACCTCGGCTCCTCGCGCGTTGCGGCCGATGAAGCTTCTCGGGCCCTCGCGGGTGATGTGCAGCGGCGTGGTCTCGGTGCTCATGGTCTGCTCCTGTCCGGTGTCCGCGGCACCGCGGGCAGTGTCGGTGTCTCCTGCGGGTGGATGGTGTCTCAGGTGTCGGTGCGGACGAGGGGGGTGTTCGTGCCGCGGACCCTGATGTCGACACCGGTGATCTCCGACCGGGCGATGCCCGTGGACGCCGCCAGGTCGACGGCGCGCTGCCCGGCCGCCGTCCAGGTGGCGACCGTGATCGTGCTGCCGTCTGTGCGGGTGATCACGAGTTCGTACTCCGCGCCGGCGGGCGCGTCACCACTGTAGGTGCAGCTCCACTCCAGCCGGGTGCCCCACGGCTTCCCCTCGACCTGGATGTCCGCAGCGAGAGCGGGATCGGCCGCGATCGGGTCCATCGGTTCCAGGGTCGCCTCGCTCGCCACGGGAGCGCCCGCGATGCCCGTGCCGAGAGCGACGCCTCCGAAGACGGAGGCGGTGACGGCGGCCGCGACGGCGAGGGACGTCACGAGCCGGCGCCGACGTCGGCGCGTCCGGACACGGTGGGCGATGGCGGGCAGCGTCACCAGGGAGGGCGGCGCGTCCTCGCCGTCGTCCGATGCGCTGATGGCGAGAGCGTCCTCGACGGAGAGGCGACCGACGATGCCGGGCAGTCCTGCCAGCTCTGCCACGGCCGCGCGGCAGGCCGCGCAGCCGCTGAGGTGCTGCTCGTACTCGAGTCGCTGACCCGCGGGGAGAGCGCCGAGGACGTAGGACGCGTCCCAGTCGCGGTACTCGTCCTCCGTCGCAGAGCTTCCGTGGTGGTCGTTCATCGGGTGACGCCCCTTTCCTGCAGAGCCAGTCGCAGTCCGCGCAGTCCGTAGTGCAATCGGGATTTCGCTGTTCCCTCGGGGATGGAGTGCCGGCGGGCGATCTCGGGGACGGTGTGTCCGAGGAAGTACGCGTCCACCACGATCTGACGATGCTCCACCGACAGCGATGCGAGAGCGTCCGCGACGAGGATGCTGTCCAGGACCGCGTCGGTGCGATCGGGGACGGCGCCGCCGCCGTCCTCGTCCTTCGCCGGCACTTCGCGTCGACTCCGAGCGGAGCGGGCGTCGTCGATGACGAGGTTGCGGGCGACGGTGAACAGCCACGCGCGCGCGGCGTCGGCGTCGCGTTCGAGGACCTGCGGGCGCTGCCAGGCCCGGACCATCGTCTCCTGCACGACGTCCTCCGTCAGCGCCGCGTTCCGAGTGAGGTTCTGCACGAAGCGCCGCAACGCCGGGCCGTGACTCTCGTACAGCGCGGCCAGGAGCTCATCGACGGGGCGGGGCACAGTGCTCACCGCCTCGAAGCGCCACGGCGCGCTCCCTCATCTCGGTTGCTGCGATCACTGCCGGTCATCCCTTTCCGTCCTTGCCTGTCGAGAACCGGCGACCCGTCCGGGCGATGCGCTTCGCTGCGCGCGGGGACGGGTCGCCGTCGCATCAGGACGCCGGGGTGGCGGTGCTCATGGCCGCGGCTTCCTTGTTCATCGTGCCGTCAGGGAGGAGGACGTACCAGGCGTCCTTCACACCCTGCCCGTTGACCTGGCCCGGCGCGGTGTCCTTCGCGAACCGGTAGACCGGCCATCCGTCGACGGTCAGCTGGGTCGTCCCGTCGGTGCGCGTGATCGAGCCGACCTCTCCGGTGATCCCGTCCGCGGCGGTCGTGCTGGACGCCGACACGGCCGGCCAGGTCGTGGCGCACTCGTCGTAGCAGCTGCTGCTGCCCGAGTTCTGCGTGTCCTTCGTGAACGTGTAGACGGTGGAGCCGGCCTCGTCCGTGATGATCTCGCCCAGCGGCGAGGACGCCGTCGTGAGAGCCGCCGTCTCAGCGGAGGCGGTCGCGGTGGCGGAGGCCGTCGCGGTGGCGGAGGCCGTCGCGGTGGCGGAGGGGCTGTCGGCCGGCGCTTCCGACGAGGCGGCCGAGCCGGCGGCCGTCGAACATCCGGCGAGAAGGACGGCGGCGAACGCCGCAGTCGTCACAGTGGTCGCGATTCGCTTGAGCATGATGCCTCCTGTAGTGCGGGGGCCGAGGTGGTCCCACCGAGGACACGACACAGCAGTCGCGGACGTTCAACGAGGCGAGAAGATCGCTGGGACGCTGCTGATCCAGGGCAGCACCCTGCCGCTGCTCATCCGCGCCACCGGGATCCGCGGGGTCGACGTGCCGGAGGACCAGCGCGAGCTCGCGGGCCTGCTCGACGAGATCACCGAGAAGGCGCTCGCGGTCCCCGAGAAGCCCGGCGAGGTGGTCGAGGGCGTCGACGACGTCGATCCCGCGGCGGACCCGGCGCGACGCCCGACCCGCGACCTCAGCCCGCGGTCGTCCGCGTCATGATCGCGACGACGAACAGTGCCGCCCAGAGCGCGCCGCAGACCAGCAGCCGCAGGTTGCCCAGCACGATGTCCTCCGGCGCCGACGCCCGCCCGCGCTCGATGTCGAGGGCGTAGAGGAACAGCGCCGCACCGAACGGCACCACCGACGCCATCGACCAGAGCGAGTTCTCGCCGTTGATGAACAGCGCCCACAGCGCGTAGGAGATCATCGTCAGCGACGCGGCGACCGACCAGATGAAGCGCAGGTAGCCCGGCGTGTAGACCTTGAGGGTCGAGCGGGTGTGGCTCTCCTCCTTGCCCTCGCTCTGCAGCTTCTCGGAGTAGCGCTTGCCCGCGACCATGAACAGCGAGCCCGAGGACACCGCGAGCAGGAACCACTGCGTCAGCGGGATGTCCGCGATGGCCGCGCCCGAGATCGCGCGGAGCACGAAGCCGCCCGCCACGATCAGGATGTCGATGACCGGCTCGTGCTTGAGCCAGAGGCAGTACGAGATCTGCATCACCAGGTAGGCGGCGAGCGTCGCCGCGAACCAGGTGAAGCCGAGCAGGAAGGTGACCAGCACCGGCACGATCATCAGCACGAACGCGGCCGGCCAGGCGACCTTCAGCGGCAGCGCGCCCGAGGCGATCGCGCGGAAGCGCTTCTTCGGGTGCACGCGGTCCGACTCGACGTCGAGGAGGTCGTTGAGCAGGTAGCCGCCGGAGGAGGCGAGGCTGAACGCGATCACGCCGATGACGGTCGCGACGAGGATCTCGGGCTCGAGGATGCGCGCGGCGGCGACCGGAGCGGCCAGCACCAGGACGTTCTTCAGCCATTGGCGCGGGCGCATGGCGGCGACGAGTGCGCGGGCGGTGTTCACGACGTCTCCCTCTCGGGGGAACGGGGCCTGGAGCGGCCGGATCGGGCGGGATCGGGGTGACGCGGGCCCAACCTACAATCGGGGGTGAACGCGCTCCCATCCGCCCGGATCCGCAGCGCTCACGACCGGAGCACCACGGAGGGAAGCGCATGCGGACGGCCGCGCTGTACGTCGTCTTCGCGATCCTTGCAACGGCGGTGAATCTGGGCACTCAGATGCTCGTCGAGCTCGCCGTCGACGCGGAGTGGGCGACGATCGCCGCCGTGCTCGCGGGCACCCTGACGGGGGTGATCGCCAAGTACGTGCTCGACAAGCGCTTCATCTTCAAGCACGAGACGATGAATGCGGTGCACGGGCTGAAGACCTTCCTGCTCTACGGCGTGATGAGCGGCGTGACGACCCTGATCTTCTGGGGCTTCGAGTTCGGCTTCGACTACCTCTTCGGCACGGACTTCGCCCGCTACACCGGCGCCGTCATCGGCCTGGCCATCGGCTACGTCGCCAAGTACCACCTCGACAAGAACGTCACGTTCTCCGGCCCGCGAGAGGAGCCCGCATGACCACCCCCGTCTCCTCCTGGGGCCTGCTCTCGCGCGACGAGCACCGCGTCACCCGGATCACGAGCGTCGAGCAGGCGCAGGCCGCGCTGGCCGCGGGCGACAGCGGGATCGCCTACGGGCTCGGCCGCAGCTACGGCGACGTCGCCCTCAACGGCGGCGGCCGGATCTGGGACTTCGGCGGCTTCGACCGCCTGCTCGCCTTCGACGAGGAGACCGGCGTCCTGCGGGCCGAGCCGGGCGTGCTGCTGCGCGACGTGCAGGCCGTCTTCTCCCCGCGAGGCTGGATGCTGCCGGTCACTCCCGGGACGAAGAACGTCACCCTCGCCGGCGCGATCGCGAACGACGTGCACGGCAAGAACCACGCCTCCGCCGGCACGATCGGCCGGCACGTGCGCTCCTTCACGCTCCTGCGCAGCGACGGGTCGTCCTCGCGCTGCACGCCCACCGAGAACGTCGAGCTGTTCGAGGCGACGATCGGCGGCCTCGGGCTGACCGGGCTGATCGTCGAGGTCGAGCTCGGGCTCGCCCGTGTCCCCGGGCCGTGGCTCGTCAGCGAGGACGTGCCCTTCCAGACGCTCGACGGCTACCTCGATCTCGTGCACGAGTCGATGGACGTCTTCGAGCACACCGTCGCCTGGATCGACGTGACGACGGGCGGCGGGCGTCGGGGCGTCTACTCCCGCGCGGACAGCACGGCCGCCCCGGAGCTGCCGGAGACCCGGCCGGGCTCGCTGAAGGTGCCGTTCGCGTTCCCGCTGTCGGTGGTCAACCGCGCCACGCTGCCGCTGCTCAACCGCGCCTACTACCGCCTGAAGGCGACCCGCGCCCGCCGCTCCGTGCAGCACTACGAGCAGTTCAATTACCCGCTCGACGCGATCGAGGGCTGGAACACGATGTACGGCCCGCGCGGCTTCTACCAGTACCAGAGCACCGTGCCGTGGGAGGGGGCGCTCGAGACGACCCGCGAGATGCTCGCCCTGATCGCGGCCTCGGGCACCGGCTCCTTCCTCGGCGTGCTGAAGACCTTCGGGGCGCTGGAGTCGCCGGGGCTGCTGAGCTTCCCGGCGCCCGGGGTCTGCTTCGCGCTCGACTTCCCGAACACGCCCGTCGCGCTGCCGCTGTTCGAGCGCCTCGACGCGCTGGTGCTCGCCGCGGGCGGCCGGCTGTACCCGGCGAAGGACGCGCGCATGACGCGCGAGATGTTCGAGGCCGGCTTCCCGCGCCTCGCCGAATTCGCCCTCCAGCGCGACCCGGGGATCTCCTCCGGCTTCTCGCGCCGAGTCCTCGGGAGCTGACGTGAGCACTGGTACCCCCTCCAAGATCGTCGTGGTCGGAGCGACCTCCGCCATCGCCGAGCACACATTGCGGCTGTGGCTGGGCACGGGCGCGCGCTCGGCTCTGCTGGTCGGCCGCGACGCCGGCCGGCTGGAGGCGCTGGCGACGGATCTGCGCGTGCGCTTCCCCGCGGCCGCGCTGTCGGTGGCCGCCGTCGACCTCACCGACCCCGCCGCGATCTCCTCCGTCGTCGCGACCTCGCTCGAGGGCGGCGCCCCCGACACCGTGCTGATCGCCCACGGCGCGATGACGACCCAGGACGAGGCGTCCGCCGACCTCGCCGTCGCCCGCGACGTGCTCGTCGTCACCGGCGTCTCGGTGGCCCTCTGGATGGAGGCGTACGCGAACGCGCTGACCTCCGGCAGCATCGGCGTGATCGGCTCCGTCGCCGGTGACCGCGGCCGCAAGACCAACTACGTCTACGGCTCCGCCAAGGGCCTCGTCGAGCGCTTCGCCCAGGGCCTGCAGCACCGCCTGGCCGGCTCGCGCCTGTCCGTCGTGCTGATCAAGCCCGGCCCGACGGACACCCCGATGACCGCCTCGCTCAAGCAGAGCGGCGCCTCGCTGGCCCCGGTCGACTCCGTCGCGAAGGACGTCGCCGCAGCGATGGCCTCCGGCCGCACCGTCGCCTACGCCCCGGCCAAGTGGCGCGTCATCATGACGGTCATCCGCCTGCTGCCGTCCCCGATCTTCAACCGCCTGAACATCTGACGCCGGGTCTCGATACGCCCCTCCGGGGCTGCTCGACCAGCATGGATGGTCAGCGGCACGCCGCCTCCTGCTGATCGAGTAGCCCGCGCAGCGGGCGTATCGAGATCCACCACCGTCAGAAGTCCGGTCCACCGAGAGGCCGCCGCGACGTTATACATCGGCCCGATGTATAACAACGCGAGCGCAACGGGAGCTGGATCGACGTCCCCCGCGGAATCACCTCCGGAAGGGGGATCTGCAAGGGGGTCCGCCGCAGACGGCCGCGTTCTACGCTCGGCGCATGCCCCTCCGCAGTGCTGCGAGCGCCCCCGCCGTCCTCCCGCAGATCGCCGCGCCGAGCGCCCGGAAGCGGGCGGCGGCCGAGGTGCTCGGGCACGTCGTGGTCGCCCTGGCGGTCGGGTCGGCTCTCCTGCTGCTGGCGTCGGCGAGTGTCGCGGGGCTGCCGTTCCTGCCCGGCGGGGGCCGCGTGCCTCCGTTCGAGGCGTGGTCGCTGATGCGGACATCGGCGACGGTGCAGATCGGCGCCACGGTGCTGGCGGCCGGCCTCGCTGCGCTCGCCCGCGCGGGCGGCTGCCGTGTCCGCGCCGACCGCTGGTGCCTCGTCGCGGCCCTCAGCGCCGCGGCCGGCGCCGTGCTGCTGGCGGCCCCGCCGCTCTAACGCCGCCGAGGCGTCCTCGAACGGTCGAGACGTCCAGGTGGAACGGGACGCCTCGACCGGAACGGGACGTCTCGGCGAGCGCACCTACGCCGGCGCGCCGATCGTCGAGTCCTCGTAGTCCTCCGTCAGGCCGTGGGGGGTCTTCTCCCACTTGTGCGGGCTGAAGACGATCTGCCAGGCCGCGCGCCAGGCCGAGATGGAGTGCAGCACCCAGTAGACGGGGTTCAGGATCGCGAACGCCGCGACCCGCCAGTTGTAGCGCTTCCAGGCCGCGATCCCCGAGACGACGATCATCAGGGTGTTCGAGAAGAGCATGTTCGTCGTCCCCGCGACGATCAGCCACTCCGGCAGATCGAGCCCCAGGAACTGCACGCCGATGTAGGTGATCACGGTGAAGCCGAGCACCAGCGGGTAGAGCAGGAACGCGACCGGCGTCCCCATGATCAGCGCCACCAGGCTCAGCGAGCCGAGCACCCCGTTCACCTTGAACCAGCGGATCGGGTGCCGCGTGTTCACTCCCGCGGTCATCATGTAGCCCTTGATCCAGCGGGTGCGCTGCTTGATCCACGCGGGGACCTCGGCGCACGCCTCCTCCCAGGTGTTGGAGTCGACGACGCCCACGCGGTAGCCGTGCGCGGCCACGCGCAGGCCGAGGTCGGCGTCCTCCGTCACGTTGTACGGGTCCCAGGCGCCGAGCTCGCGAAGCACGCGCGTCTCGAAGTGGTTCGAGGTGCCGCCGAGCGGGATCGGCAGGTGCGACTGGTCGAGGCCCGGCAGCATCGCGCCGAACCAGTGCGCGTACTCGACCGCGAACATCCGGGTGAGCACGTTGTAGTCGGCGTTGAAGTAGCTCAGCGCCCCCTGCAGGCAGACGAGCTGCTTCTGCTCCGGATCCACGTGCTCGCGCTCGAACGCGTCCTCGCGGAACAGCCGCACGCACTTGCGCAGCTGGTCGGGGTCGGGCCGGTCCTCGGCGTCGTAGATCACCACGAACTCGCCGCGGGCGAAGCTGAGCCCGTAGTTGCAGGCGCGCGGCTTGGTCTGCGGGCCGCCCGGGGGCACGATCACCATCCGCACGTACTCCGGCGGGCTCATCCGGCGCACCGCCGAGATCGTCTCGTCGTCGTCGGCCTCGAGCAGCACGAGCACCTCGAGCTTGGCCTTCGGGTAGTCGAGGGCGCCGATGTTCACCAGCAGCTTGCTGATGATGTTGGCCTCTTTATAAGCGGGGATCAGGATCGTGTAGATCGGCAGCTCGTCGTCCGTCATCCGCGGCGGCGAGACGTCCAGGCCGCGGCGGCCGCGCTCGAGCGCCACCTCCTCCTCCCACGCCTTCACCGAGCTCTGGTTGAGCGGCGCGCGCAGGCCGGCCAGCGCCTTGAAGGCGATGTTCATCAGGAACAGCAGGTTGGCCGAGGCGAGCACGATCACGAAGGTCAGGCTCGGCGCCAGCACCGCTCCGACGATCACGATCGCGGCGACCACGAGCGGAGTGATCACCTGCCAGCGGCGCAGCCCCGACTTGGCCGACTCGTCACCGCTCTGCACCGCGAGCGAGTCGGCCGCGCCGAAGAGCAGCGCGGCGCGGCAGGCGCTCTCGACCGCTTGGAAGATGTCCCAGTCGGTCGTGGTGCGCACGGTGACGACGTCGACCTCGAGCATCTCCCGCGCCTCGGCGAGCATCGCCTCGGTCGGCGGCACGGAGGTGGCGATCACGCCGGTCCCATCGGGCAGCACCCGCCAGGGCACCCAGCCCGCGCCGACCAGGGTGGAGGCGCCGATGCGGGCCAGCAGCGCGGCCCCAGGCGGCTCCTCGACCAGGTCGAGCATCGGCGCGTCCCACTGCTCCGCGAGCGCGCCGTACATCTCGCGCCGGGTGACGGCGCCGTCGATGACGAGATGCCGTCCGAGCAGACCGCCCTCGCGCTCCTGGCGGCGCAGCGCCTCGTCGAGCTGCTCGGCCGTGATCAGTCCGCGGGAGAGCAGGATCTCGCCCACCCGGGGCGTCGTCGTCGCCATGGTCAGCCTCCGAGCCGCTCGTAGATGACGTAGATCCCCTGCGCGAACACCGGCCGGTAGCGGGTGTCGAAGGAGGAGTCGCGGGTGATCGCGTCGTAGACGAGATCGGCGACGCCGGTCTCGCTCAGCTCGGGGGCGTCCGCGGTGGTCACGAAGACCCACTTCGCGTGCGTGTACGGGGCGGCGAGCGCCTCGTCGAACAGCTCGCCGGCCGAGCGGTTGTAGTACTCGGCGAGCGGCACGCCGATCTCGGGCAGCAGCGCGTTGCCGGCTGCGCTCTCGTCGATCAGGATGCCGCCGCCGTCGTAGTTCTCGCTCAGGAACCGGGCCGCCGCGGTCGCGCCCGACGCCTCCTTGATCGAGACGTAGCCGGTCGCCTCCGCGATCACCGCGTTGCGGTCCAGGTCCTGCGCCCACCAGGCCGTCTGCGCGCCGAGCAGCACCAGCACGAGGCCGAGCGCGCCCGCGCCGATCCGCGGCACCCGCCGCAGCGCGTCGACCAGCACGGCACCGAGCACCGCGAGGAACGGCAGCACCGACAGCGCGTAGCGGTTGTTCCACCAGTTCGTCGGCAGGGTCTGATCGTTGTTCATGTGCGTCTGGCCGAGGTAGAGGCTCAGCAGCGAGAAGGCGTAGGAGACGATCATCAGCCAGATCACGAGGGCGTCGTCCGAGATCCCGCGCCGCCAGGCCAGCACCAGCGCACCGGCCAGGCCGAGCGCGACCGTCAGCAGGCCCGAGGTCTCGAGGACCGCCCAGTTGTACGACCAGAGCGTGAGCCCCGCGTTGCCCTGGTAGGCGAGCAGCCCCGCGTCGGCGACCGCCTTCTGCAGATTCGCGGCCGAGTACTGGCCGTTCATGAACTCGAGGGGGTTGCTGTAGACCGCGAAGTTGTACACCAGCCACCAGACGATCGCGATCAGCGGCAGGATCCCGAAGGCGCTCGCCATCTTGATCGCGTAGACGAAGGAGCGCTTCTTCCGCCAGGCGACGATCAGCACCACGAACGTGCCGCCGAAGACGAGCACCCAGCCCTCGTAGCGCGAGAGCGTCGCGGCCGCGGCGGGCAGGCCGGAGAAGACCATCATCTCGCCGGCGCTGAGGTTGCGCCGGCTGGTGACCCAGTGCGCCAGCCCTGAGAAGCAGCCGACCATCGTGACGATCAGCACCGGCTCCGTCATCGCCGTCGAGAAGGCGTAGAGCACGCCGGGGTTCGCCAGCACCAGCAGCACCGCGGTGAGCCGGCCGGCGCGCAGGTGGCCCACCCGCGCCGAGATCCGGTAGACGCCGCAGGCCGTGCCGGCCAGGCAGATCATCCCGAGCAGCCCGGCGGCCCAGCCCGTGTGCCAGAGCCAGAGCGACTGCACGAACGGGATCAGGATCAGGCTCGGCACCGGCAGCCAGACCGTGCCGAGCTGGGTGAAGCCGGGCGCCTTCGAGTCGAAGATGCGCCGCGAGATCGCGAGGTGGCTCTGGGTGTCCGCGTAGGCGAGGTTGATCCCGGAGGAGGTGGTCACCAGGCAGGCCGCGAAGCCCACCAGCAGCGAGACCACCAGGATCACGACCGTGCCGGGCACCTGCCGCCCGGTGACCGGCCGGCCGAGGCGGGCCCACGCCTCCCGCCACCAGGGGAGGCGGGCGGGCGCGCCGGCCACCGGCGGCGGGGCGGCGATCGTGCTGGTCATGCGCTCGGTCAGTCGGTCGAGGAGTGGCGCGCGGCGGGGTGGTCGCCCTCCGCGGCCGGCGCGGAGGCGGGTGCGGAGTCGGCGGCGGAGTCGGCGGCCGCGGGCTCGCCGGCCGCACGCTCCTGCGCGTCGACGTAGGCGGCGACCTTCCGCGACCGGCGGCGGCGCGCCAGCCAGCCGAGGAGGATCAGCAGGCCGATCACCACGACCGCGATCACGAACCAGATCGCGTAGGAGGAGTAGTCGTCCTTCACCTCGTCCTGCGGCGTGATCTCGTTGCTGTCGATCGCGACCGGGTCGGACTCGGCCGAACCGGAGACGGCGAGGTTCCCGGACAGCGAGGTCCAGCCCTCCTCCGCGGCCCAGCCGGCGATCGAGGACTGCAGTCCGGAGGACGCCGTCGCGTCGCCGTCGGCGCTCCAGCCGCCCAGCAGCACGATGTCGCGGCCGTCCGTGGTGAAGGCCTCGAGGGCCGCGTAGGGCGCCTCGGTGCCGACGCCGTAGCTGAGGCGCGAGGCGTCGATCGCGGTGAAGGAGGCGAGGCGCAGCGGCGTCTTCAGCGCCTCGGCCTCGTCGGTCCCCGCGCCGACGACGATCCCCGAGCGGTCGGAGTCGACGAACTCGTCGACCCCGACGACCGAGACGGCGAGGGGGTCGGAGTCGACCCGCTGCAGCGCGGTGACGAGGTCGCCGGCGCTGCGCAGCGCGTCGGCGCCGGTCGCGGAGCCGCCGAACGCGACGGCGAGCTCGCCGCCGAACGCCTGCGGGAAGCGGCCGAAGCCGGGCGCCGCGGACTCGCCGCGGACGCCGGTGACACTCGAGCCCGCGCCGTCGACGAAGAACTCGATCGGCACGGAGTCGGCCGAGCCGATGCAGGCGCCGTCGCTCTCGCGCACGGCCGAGAGCGTCACCGAGAGGCCGTTGGACGCGCTGAGCTGCCCGGTCGGCACCGGCAGCGTCATCGCGACGTCGGTGTCCTGGCCCAGCACCGTCGAGCCGATCAGGAAGTCGTTCCAGTAGACGTTCGCCGTCGCGGTGATCCCCTCGGGGACGGCGGAGTGCGTGCCGACGAGGTTCAGCTCGACGCTCGAGACCGGCCCGCCGAACGCGGACTGCGTGATCGTCGTGTAGCTCGTCGACGCCCCGGTGCTGCCGAGGGCGATGCGCTCGGTGCCGAAGTCGGCCAGCGTGTGCTCGAGCGAGCTCGAGGGGACGACCTTCTGCGCGAGACCGGTGGTGGTCGCGCTAGAGGCGAGGCCGGCGTACTCGCTGCCCAGCGCCGCGCCGGCCGCGGCGAGGTCCGCCTCCGCCCCGGTGAGGGTGAGCTCGGGCACGCCACCGGCGTCGCCGATCGCGCTGACGACGTCGCCGTCCCCCGCCGCGAAGCGCACGATGCGGCCCTGCGCGGCGTCCAGCGCCGGACGGCCCTCGGTCGCGCTCTCCTCCGACACGGTGATCGCGGTTCCGGAGGAGTAGCGCGAGGCGAGCGAGGCCGCCGCCGAGAGGCCCGCGGCGCGCAGGGCGTCGTCGGCGCCGTCGGGCACGACGATCGAGACGCCGGTGACCGCGTCCGGGAAGAAGTCGCCGACGGTGGTCGGCGCGGTCGGGGTGCCGTCGACGACGACACCCAGGCCGGAGACGCTCAGCACCTCGCTCCCGACCTCGCAGAGCGCGCCGCCCGAGTCGCCGGAGCCGCCGAGCTGGAAGCCGACCGCGAGCACGCCGTCCACGACGTCGGAGGCCTGGACCGGCGCGTCGATCGCGGTCGCGGTGGCGGCGTCGAGCGTCTGCACGACCCGGCCCGACACGATGACCGAGAGCGTGCCGGTGAGCGGCTCGAGCGGAGCGAGCGACGCGATCACGCGGGTAGGCACGACCCCGTCGGCGACCGGGACGGTGACGAACTGCGGCTCGGAGCCGGCCGCGACCGAGACGACGGCGTCGCTCTCGAGCCCCTGGACGACGCCGCCGGTGGCCGGATCGACGAGGTCGGCGGCGGACGCGGAGGTCGCGCCGCCGAGGACGAGACCGAGGCAGAGCACCGGGACGAGGGCCGGGACGAGGGCGCGTCGAGGCAGGAGCGAAGGAGCCATGGGGCGGGGTTCCGATCGGCATACGGGAGCCCGGGAGGTCCGGCGCTCGAGGATGGAGAGTGGAACGGTCGTGCACGAGGAGCGGCGGGAGACCGCGGAAGTGCGGGAGAGGACGCCCCGTTCTGGCGTCAGTCTAGGCAGTCGCCGACAGCCGATCCGGTGGTGAGCAACCGCTGCTCCGCCCCCGTCCGAGTGTCAGGCCGGCCGTAGACGAACCCCTGCACATCGGTCACTCCGAGCTCGCGCAGCACCGCGACCGTCTCCTCGTCCTCCGCCCCCTCGACGATCATCCGCACCCCGACCGCGACCGCGAACGACTGCATCGCCCGGACGATCTCGCGCTGGCGCAGCTCGGTCGTCAGATCGGCGATCAGGGCGCGGTCGAGCTTCACGACGTCGAGGGGGAACGTCGCCACGGCGAGCGCCGAGGAGCCCTCCGTGCCGAAGTCGTCCAGCGCCAGCAGCACGCCCGCGTCGCGCAGGAGCTGGGCCTGCGCGCGCAGCTCGTCCGTCGCCGCCGCGAGCGACCCCTCGCTGAGCTCGAGGCAGAACCGCAGGCCCGGGAAGCGCTCGGGCACGGCGGCGAAGTACGGGCCGAGCCGCTCGGCGGCGAGCTGCTCCAGGTCCGCGTTGACGCTCATGCACTCCACCCCGGCGCCGGAGTCGCGGAAGCAGGCCGCGGCGGACATCGCCTTCTCCACCACCTGCACGGTCAGCTCGTCGAGCAGGCCGGCGTGCCGCACCGTCCGGATCAGCAGGGACGGGTCGATCCGCCCGAGCACCGGGTCCTCCAGCCGCACGAGCGCCTCGTAGGCCCAGATCCGGTCGGTGCCGAGGTCGACGACGGGCTGGAAGGCGAGGTCGAGGGTGCGGTCGCGGAGGGCGCGCGACGCCACCTCGCGCACCGGGTCGGTCAGCACCGAGGTGACGTCGAGGCTGCTCGAGCGCCCGCGGCCGCTGCGGCCCCGCCCGCGCTTGAGCGCGAGCATGCTGCGGTCGGCCTCGATCACGATGGTCGTCGGGTCCGTCTCCTCGTGCGCCGAGAACGCGACGCCGACGGTCACCACCGGGGCGAGGGTGTCGCCGTCGACGGTCGCCGGCTCGCTCACCCGCTCGACCAGGGCCTGCGCCCGCCGGCGCGCGTCCTCGGCCGAGTCGAGTCCGCGCAGCACCAGCGCGAACTCGTCGCCGCCGACCCGCGCGGCGACTCCGCCCTCGTCGGCCACCTCCGCGAGCCGCTCCCCGACCAGGCGCAGCATCTTGTCGCCGACGTGGTGCCCGCGGCCGTCGTTGAGGTCCTTGAAGTCGTCCAGATCGAGGAAGAGCACCGCGATGCCCTCGAACGGCCGCCGGTCGCGGTTGGCGGCGGCGAGCGCCGACTGGAACACCCGCTGGTTCGGCAGCCCGGTCAGCGCGTCGTGGTCGACGGAGCGCCGCAGCGACTCGACGTCGTAGCGGGTGCCCAGCGTGTCCGCGCCCATGTGCGCGAGGGCGTCGAGGATCTGCTCGTCGTCGCCACTGAAGGGGATCGCGCTCACCCGCTTCGACGCGACGACGTACCGGGTCCGGCCGTCGGGCAGGAGCATGGCGGAGGCGATCTCCCGCCCGGAGGCGGGCTCGTCGCGCACCTCGATCGCGTCCGCCTCGATCGAGGTCAGCGCGTGGCGGACGATCTTCCGCTCCGCCTGCTCCACGGTCCCCCAGGGCAGCGCGAGTGCCGCGTCGAGCACGCCGGCGAGCCGCCGCCGCACGCCGCGCACCTCGATCCGCTTCGCCACGCCGAAGACCAGCGCGCCGACCACCAGGACGACCATCGGACTCTGCTCGATGGCGCGGTCCCCGGCCATCGCCGGCACGACCACGGCGTCGAGGAACCAGACGGCCGTGCTCAGCAGCCAGACCAGGAGGAGGTAGAAGCCGACCCGCTTGGGCGACAGGGCGCCGAAGCCCCGCTCCCACTGCATCCCCCAGCGGCCGCGCTGGCGGAGGAGGTCGACGAGCAGGATGACGGCGAGGAAGAGCGCGCTCGCCGCGAGCAGCGCGATCGGCGGCGTCAGCACGGCCCTCCCCGCCTGGAAGACGGTGACGTAGAGGAGCGCGGCGAGGGACCCCAGTCCCGTGACATAGCCCGCGACCGCGAGGTTCCGGGTCTGCAGCAGCTGGGTGACCAGGCTCGCCGCCGTCCAGACGCCGAGCAGGCGGAACGGGTCGGCCTCCGGCTGCATGATCACGAGGAGCGTGACCGTCAGGCCCGCGACCGGCATGCCCGAGCGGCGGCCGAGGGCGATCCGGAAGGCCGCGGTGAGCGCGACGGCCACGCCGAACGCGGCGACGAACGCCCAGCTGACCGGCGGCGTGATGATCAGCAGGGCCGTCGCGCGGGCGATGAGCACGAGCGCGAAGAGGCTCAGCACGCCCGCGATCGCCAGATCGAGGAGGCTCAGCTCGCGCGTACGGGGCATGGTGGCATGCTAGGCCGTGGGTCGTTCCGCGCCGCCTCCGCCGGACTGTCGACGATCCCTGCGGCCCCAACGCCCCACTTCGGAGGTCGGCGCCGCCTCCCCGACCGGTCGACTGTGAGCGGATGCCCCCTCTCACCGCACTGACCGCCGACCTCACCCGTCGCAGTCTCCTCGCCTCCCCCCTGGGCGCCGCCGCGGCCGGCACCGCCCCCTCCGACCCCGTCCTGCACTCCGAGATCGCCTCCCCGGGCGGAGTCGCCGGCCTCGACTCCACGGCCACCGTCCCCGTCGCCCAGCTGCCGGAGGCGGTGCGCACCGTCTCCGGCGAGCGCCCCGTCGCCAAGGGCGAGCTCGTCTTCAACGTCCAGGACTACGGCGCGACCGGCGACGGCAGCACGGACGACCTGCCCGCCATCGACGCCGCGATCGACGCGGCCGTCGCCAGCTACGGCGGTGTCGTGTACTTCCCGCGCGGCATCTACCGCATCGCCGGATCGATCGGCCGCGCCGAGGGCCTGGCGAGCATCGCCTTCCGCGGCGCGGGCGAGCTGTCCACCCGGATCCGCTCGCTGACGAACGCCCCCGTCGTCACCGGCGCCTTCTCCGCCTGCCGCTTCGACAACCTGATCCTCGACGCGAACGGCCTCGGCTCGCCCTGCGTCTCCGCGCACCTGGACAAGACGGTGCTCGACTCGCTGCAGCTCTACGGCTGGACCGACTACGGCATGCGCCTGAACGACGGCACCTTCGGCGACCTCGGCCTGCTCAACCGCATCCAGCGCTGCAGCATCGACCAGTGCACCGGCACCGGCATCTGGACCGGCTACCGGATGATCGACTCCTGGATCGTGGAGAACAACATCGGCGCGAGCTACGCCGACCTCTCGATCGAGGGCGGCCCGATCCGGATCCTCGGCAACCACCTCGACGGCTCGCCGCAGATCAACATCGAGCTCCGCGGCAACCGCCGCATCACCATCGCGAACAACATCATGGAGGGGGCGCGCCGGCAATCCCTCGTCTACACGATGCCGCCGTGGCTGACCGAGGACCTCGCGCAGATCCAGATCGTCGGCAACGCGATCAGCAACGGCGGCAAGGCCGCCGCGAACACCTACCCCGCCATCGCGATCCTCGGCGTCTCGCCGACCGCCCGCACCGTCGGCTTCAGCATCACCGGCAACATCTTCGCCTGCGAGGACGCCGGCTCCGGCTGGACCCACTGCGTCGAGGCCCTCAACGCCCGCGCCGTCTCCGTCCTCGGCAACCAGTGGGCGACCGGCCACGTCAACGCCAAGCCCGTCCGCGCCGTCGGCAGCACCGCCTACGAGGTCATCGGCAACCACGGCGACAACGCGGTGAAGACCACGTAGCCGCCGATCGAGCGGCCCGCCGCACGGGATGCTCGACCCTGCCGGTCGAGCAGCC
>NZ_JALGRS010000003.1:155970-272517 GCF_022815565.1 Rathayibacter sp. VKM Ac-2926
CCGCAGGGGCGTATCGAGCACATGCTGGTCGAGTAGCCCCGCAGGGGCGTATCGAGCACATGCTGGTCGAGTAGCCCCGCAGGGGCGTATCGAGCACATGCTGGTCGAGTAGCCCTGCAGGGGCGTATCGAGACCCACCCTGTCAGCAGTGCGGGACTGCAGACCCGACTCCCGGTGACGCGGATCTCGATACGCCCGCTCCGCGGCCTACTCGATCAGCATGAAGCGCCCCGCCCGCCGCTCGCACGCCGGTCGAGCAGCCCCGCAGGGGCGTATCGAGCACATGCTGGTCGAGTAGCCCTGCAAGGGCGTATCGAGACCCACCGTCCCCACCACGCCGGATCTCGATACCGCGCTGACCCGCTCGCCCCTCACCCGACCTCCGGCACGCGGAACCACCCCGGGCACGCCGGAACCACCCGATCCCACGAGCCCGACCCCGTTCCACGAGCCGAACCCGACCCCGGCCGACCTCCGGCACGCGGATCCACCTCCGGCACGCCGAAATCGCCCGATCCCACGAGCCGGACCTCACTCCGCGAGCCGAACCGACGCCACCCGACCTCCGGCACGCGAAACCACCTCGGGCACGCCAGAACCACCTGATCTGACGAGCCCGACCCCATTCCACGAGCCGAACCCGACCCCGGCCGACCTCCGGCACGCGAAACCACCTCCGGCACGCCGAAACCGCCCGATCCCACGAGCCCGACCCCGTTCCACGAGCCGAACCCGACTCCGGCAGACCTCCGGCACGCGAATCCACCTCCGGCACGCCGGAACCGCCCGATCCCGCGAGCCGACCCCGATTCCGCGAGCCCGAGGTCCTCCCGAGCCGCGCACCCGCCCCGCGCGTCAGCGCCAGGCCAGCGCCGACCGCTCGGCCCAGTACTCCCCCGGATCCTGCGTCGGCAGCCCCTCCGGCACCGCGCCGGCCCGCGCGCGCACGTTCTCCCGCAGCTGCCCCGGAGTCGCCGCCCCGCTGAGCACCACGTCGGCCCACGGCTGCCCGAGCGCCGCACCGAGCGCGAGCTCCTCGGGAACCCCCGGCAGCCCCCGCAGCACCTCCGGCGCCCGGCCGCCGACCAGCCGCCCGTTCGCGAGCGCCTCCTTGACCACCACGGTCCACCCCGCGTCGTGCGCCTCGGCGAGCGCCGCCCCGGCCGAGCGCTCGAGCAGGTTCCAGGTCGTCTGCACCGTGCTGAACGGCGAGTCCGGGATCGCCAGGGCGAGCCGGATCGTCCGCGCCTGCTCCGGTCCGCTCGTCGACAGCCCGACCGCGACTCCCGACCCGGCGAGCCCGCGCAGCCGGTCGAGCAGCGCCCGGTCCACGAGCGCCGGGCTCTCCGGCGTGATCGAGTGCACGAGGTAGCGGTCCGGCGCGCTGCCCAGCGCCGCGAGGGTCGCCGACCACTGGCGCTCGAGCATCGCGACCGAGTGCTCCTTGCGCTCGTGCACCTCAGCGTCCATCGCCCAGTCGCCGACGTACTCGTAGCCCCACTTCGACTCGACCGTCAGCTCGGCGCGCCGCTCCGGATGCTCCGCCAGCCACCCGCCGAGGAACTCCTCCGCGCGCCCGTACGAGCGGGCCACGTCGAAGAAGCGGACGCCGAGACCCCACGCGGTGTCGAGCAGCTCGTGCGACCGCGCGCGGAGGGCGTCGACGCTGCGCCCCTCCGGGGGCCCGAGATCGCCGTCCCGCCCGGCGGTGATGTAGGCCGGTCGCCCGACGGCGGCCAGGCCGAGGCCGAGGCGGGGAGTGCGGGATGCCATGGTGCTCGTTCCGTCCGGGGTGCCTCCACCGTAGCCACCGCACGCCCACACCGCCCGCGCACCCCGCCCGCCCCGCTACCGTCGAGCGGTGACCACCACCGACCGCCGCACCCTCGACCGCAGCATCCTGCGGCTCGCCGTGCCCGCGCTCGGGGCGCTGATCGCCGAGCCGCTGTTCCTGCTCACCGACTCCGCCCTCGTCGGCCACCTCGGCGCTGTGCCGCTCGCCGGCCTCGCCCTCGGCGGAGCGGTGCTGCAGACGATCGTCGGCCTGATGGTGTTCCTCGCCTACAGCACCACTCCCCGGGTCGGCCGCGCGCTCGGCGAGGGCGACGAGCGCCGTGCCGTCGCGGCCGGCATCGACGGCGGCTGGCTCGCGCTCGCCCTCGGCGCGGTCATCGCGGTCGCCGGAGCCATCGCCGCTCCCGCCCTGATCGGTCTCTTCGGCGCCGAGCCCGCGGTCGCCGATGCGGGCGTCCGCTACCTCTCGGTGAGCATGGCCGGCATCCCCGCGATGCTCGGCGTCTTCGCCCTGACCGGGCTGCTCCGCGGCTTCCAGGACACCCGCACTCCGCTGATCATCGCGGGCGGCGGATTCGCGGTGAACGCGGCCCTGAACGCCGTGCTGATCTACCCCGCCGGCCTGGGGATAACCGGGTCCGCCCTGGGGACGGTGATCGCCCAGTGGGGCATGTTCGGCGCCTACGCGGTGATCGCCCTGCGGCTCGCCCGCCGCGTCGGAGCGCCGCTGCGCCCGCACCCGGCCGGGCTGCGCGCCTCCGCCGGCTCGGGCGGCTGGCTGCTGCTGCGCACCGCCTCGCTGCGCGCCGCCATCCTGCTCGCCGTCGCGGTCGCCGGCTCTCTCGGCGCGGAGGAGCTCGGCGCGTTCCAGGTCGCGATGACGCTGTTCTCCACGGTCGCCTTCGCCCTCGACGCCGTTGCGATCGCGGCGCAGGCGCTGCTCGGCCGCCTCCTCGGCGAGGGCGACCCGGCGCGCGCCCGAGCGGTCGCGAAACGCTGTGTGACCTGGGGAATCGGCGCGGGAGTCGCCCTCGGAGCGGTCATCGTCGCGACGAGCGGAGTGCTCCCGTTCGTCTTCTCGAGCGACCCCGAGGTGCTCCGCCTGCTCCCCGCCGCCCTCGTCGTGGTCGGCCTGACGGCTCCGCTCGGCGGCTTCGTGTTCGTCCTGGACGGCGTGCTGATCGGCGCCGGCGACGGCCGCTACCTCGCCCTGAGCGGCCTCGTGAACCTCGCCGTCCTCGCCCCGCTGGCCCTCCTCGCGCCCCTCGCACCCGAGGACTGGCGCCTCCTGGCCCTCTGGATCGCCTACGCCGCGGGCTTCCTCGGCGCCCGCGCGCTCACCCTCGGCCTCCGCTTCCGCGGCGACGTCTGGCTCCGTTGACCCTCGAACGAAGTTTCGAACACCCTGTGGACAACCCTGTGCACAACTCCCGGCGACCCCCGCGTCCGCCCCCTCCCGCGAGATGCCACTTATGAGCCCGACACGCCGCAGAATCCGCTCATAAGTGGCATCTCGCGGAGGGAGTCAGCGCGGCGGCGCGCTCGTGGTGCCGCGGTGGAAGACGGAGGTGAAGCGCACCGGCTCGGCCTCGTCGCCGGCGATCAGCGCGAGGACGGCGCGCGCCGCAGCCCGGCCCTTCTCGACCGCGGGCTGCACCATCGTCGTCAGGTCGTACTCGGCCGCGAGCCCCGGGACCTGCACCCCGTCGAAGCCGACCACCGACACCTCGGCCGGCACCCGCAGCCCGAGCTGCTCGGCCGCGAGGACGACCCCGGCCGCCAGCAGATCGCTCTGCGCGATCACGGCCGTCGGCGGCTGGGCGGCATCGAGCAGCACCCGCCCGGCGGCGACCCCCTCGTCGACCGTGCTCGCCCCCGCCGCGACGACCGCCAGGTCGCCGAACACGTCCTGCGCCCCGAGAAGCCGCTCGACCGCGGTGATGCTCGGGCTCGACCGCCAGTCCGCCGGGATCGCGCCGCGGCGGCGGTCCTTCGCGAAGGGCAGCGAGACGACGGCGACGCGCTCGTGCCCGAGCTCCCGAAGGTGCTCAGCGAGCGTCCGGGTCGCCTCCCGGTTGTCGAGGGAGACGACCGCAGCGCCGAGGTCGGAGACCCCCTCGACCACCACGACCGGCACGCCGCGGCGCCGCAGCACCGCCACGGAGTCGTCGACGGAGGGACTGCAGCCGACCAGGATCATCGCGTCCACCGGCGCCGTCGCCAGCAGCCCCGAGCCCCCCTCGGTCTCGGTGAGCAGCAGGATGCCCGCGCCGGCCCCGCCGAGCACGTCGGCGATGCCGTCGAGCATCGCGATCTTGATCGGGTCGCGGAAGGCGTGCAGCACGCGCTCGTCGACGACGACCCCGACGATCCCCGAGCGCCCGCGCCGGAGCGACTGCGCCCGCGGGTCCGGTCCGGCGTAGTCGAGCTCGGCGGCGGCCTGCAGCACCCGCTCGCGGGTCGACGCCGCGACCGGTCCGGAGCCGCTGAACACGAGCGACGCCGTCGACGGCGACACGCCCGCCCGGCTCGCGACCCGCGCGAGGGTCGGGCGCGACGTCGGCGATCCGCCGCTCTTCGACTCCACGGCCTTGCTCGACTCCACGGTGCTCCTCGTCCCCGACCCGGAGGGCCGGCGCCCGGCGACCCGTCCTTGACCGGTCCCGGCGTTCCGGATAGCTTAGACCGGCCCGCATCGAATCGATTCGATCATCGTCGATCAGGCCCCCACGACCGCCCCGCGATCAGCCAGGACCCCGCATGCCCTCGACCTCCGCCCTCAGCCGCCCGCAGCTCGTCGCGTGGCGCAACGCCGTCTTCACGATCTTCGTGCTGAGCGGCCTCTCGATCGCGACCTGGGTCTCGCGCACCCCCGCCATCCGCGACGAGCTGCAGCTCCCCACCTCCGGCGTGGGCCTCCTGATCCTCTCGATGTCGATCGGCGCGATCGTCGGCCTCAGCCTCTCCACCGCGATCATGTCGGCGCTCGGCGCCCGCCGCGGCATGGTCGCCGGACTCGCCGTCTGCTCCTCCGGTCTCGCGCTCCTGGGCCTCGCGGCGGACGCGTTCGGCGCGCTCCCCCTCGCCTTCGCGGGCATGGTCCTGCTGGGCTTCGGCAACGGCGCGGTCGACGTGATGATGAACGTCGAGGGCTCCGCGAACGAGAAGGCCTTCGGCAAGACCCTGCTCCCGCTCTTCCACGCCTTCTTCAGCCTCGGCACCGTCCTCGGCGCGATCCTCGGCGCCGCGGCCTCCGCGCTCACCGTGCCGGTGGCCGCGCACCTCTCGGGCGTCGCCGTCGTCGTGGTGATCACCGTCTCCGTCGCGATCCGCTTCGTCCCCGTCCGCGACGAGCTCGACACCTCCGGGGTCGCCGTCGTCGCGAAGGCGCCGGTCCGCGAGCGCGTCGCCGCCTCGCTCGGCGTCTGGCGCGACCGCCGCCTGGTGCTGATCGGCCTGATCATGCTGGGCATGGCCTTCGCAGAGGGATCGGCCAACGACTGGCTGACCCTCGCGATGGTGGACGGCCACGGCACCGACAAGACCACCGCCGCCGTCGTCTTCGGCGTCTTCGTCGCCGCGATGACCGTCGGCCGGGTGCTCGGCGGCCCCGTGCTCGACCGCTTCGGCCGCGTGCCCGTGCTCCGCGCGTCCGCCGGGCTGGCGATCGTCGGCATCCTGCTCTTCATCCTCGCTCCGGTCGACGGCCTCGTCATCGCCGGAGCGGTCGCCTGGGGACTGGGCTGCTCGCTCGGCTTCCCGGTCGGCATGTCCGCCGCGGCCGAGGGCCCGCACTCGGCGGCCCGGGTCAGCGCCGTCGCGATGCTCGGCTACGTCGCCTTCCTGGTCGGCCCGCCCGCGATCGGCTTCCTCGGCGAGCACTTCGGCCTCCTCAACGCGCTGTTCCTGGTGCTCGCGCTCGTCGTCCTCGCCGGTCTCGCCTCACCCGCCGCCCGCCCGCAGAAGGAGCCCGCGGAGCGCGTGCAGGACGGCGCGCGAGCATGAGCGCCCCCGGCCTCGAGCCCTGCCGCGTCGCCGTCGTCACCGGCGCGAACCACGGCATCGGCGCCGCGATCGCCGCGCGCCTCGCCGCCGATGGTCTGGCCGTGCTGGTCGCCTTCCTCGCCGAGGATCTGCCGGAGTACGAGCCGGAGCGCCAGCGTCTCGCCCACCGCACCGACGGCGAGCAGGTCGCCGAGCGGATCCGCGCCGCGGGTGGCCGCGCCCGCGCCGTCTCCGCCGACCTCCGCGACGCCGCCTCCGCCGCCCTGCTCCTCGACGCCGCAGAGGAGTCGCTCGGCCCGGTCGACGTCCTCGTGCACAACGCCACCGGCTCCGTCATCGACACCTTCCGCACCCGCCCGAACGACTGGATGGGCCGCCCCCAGCGCCGCGTCGACGCCGCGAGCATCGACCGGGTGCTCGCCATCGACGCCCGCGCCGGCGCGCTGCTGATCGCCGAGCTCGCCGAGCGCCTGGAGCGCCGCGGCGGCCACGGCGGGCGGATCGTCACGCTCACCTCGGGCGGCGAGCGCGGCTTCCCCGGCGAGGTCTCCTACGGCGCCGCCAAGGCCGCGCTGGTGAACTACACGATCTCCGCCTCGCTCGAGCTCAGCCCGCTCGGCGTCACCGCCAACGCGGTCCACCCGCCCGTCACCGACACCGGCTGGGTCACCGACGACGTCCACGCCGCCGTCGCCGCGAACGACGCCTTCTTCGACGTCGCCCGCCCCGACGAGGTCGCCGACCTCGTCTCCTACCTCGTCTCCCCCGCCGGCCGCCGCGTCACCGGCAACGTCCTCCGCATGGCCTGACCCCGCAGGGGCCCCCTGCATGCTGGTCGAGCAGCCCCGCAGGGGCCCCCAGCATGCTGGTCGAGTAGCCCCGCCGGGGCGTATCGAGAGCCACCGTCCCCAGCACGACAAGCCTGCACTCCGCCCTGCGGACATCGCCGGATCTCGATACGCCCTCTGCGAGGGCTACTCGATCAGCAAAGGCCGCGGCCTCACCCGTCAGGGGGAGTCCGCCGGCCCCCCTTCATGCTGGTCGAGCAGCCCCGCAGGGGCGTATCGAGACCCACCCGTCCGACCACCCCCGACCGCCCCCGTCTATCCTCGACGGGTGCGTCTCGTCATCGCGCGCTGCTCCGTCGACTACACCGGCCGTCTCAGCGCCCACCTCCCCCTCGCCACCCGCCTGCTGCTGGTCAAAGCCGACGGCAGCGTCCTCGTGCACTCCGACGGCGGCTCCTACAAGCCGCTGAACTGGATGAGCCCCCCGTGCACCCTCAGCACCGGCGAGCCCGACGAGGACGCCCGCGCGGCCGGCGTCCACGAGCAGTGGACGGTCACGCACCGCAAGACCGGCGACGCCCTGGTCGTCTCGATCCACGAGGTCCTGCACGATTCGGCGCACGAGCTCGGCGTCGATCCCGGCCTGATCAAGGACGGCGTCGAGGCGCACCTGCAGCGCCTGCTGGCCGAGCAGATCGATCTGCTCGGCGAGGGCCACACCCTCGTCCGGCGCGAGTACATGACGGCGATCGGACCGGTCGACATCCTCGCCCGCGATTCGAGCGGCGCCTCCGTGGCGGTCGAGATCAAGCGCCGAGGAGAGATCGACGGCGTCGAGCAGCTGACCCGCTATCTCGAGCTGATGAATCGCGATCCGCACCTCTCTCCGGTCACCGGAGTCTTCGCGGCGCAGGAGATCAAGCCGCAGGCGAGGACCCTCGCGCAGGACCGCGGAATCCGCTGCGTCGTGCTCGATTACGAGTCGATGCGCGGCGTCGACGATTCGCACACGCGCCTCTTCTAGCGCTCGCGTCCCCCTTTCCAGGGGCTCCGCGAGAATCCACGAGCGGTCGCGGAGAACAGCACGCGAAAGGCCCCGTCGACGGATCGACGGGGCCTTTCGACGATGCGGGCGCGACCTCTCGGTGCGCCCGGCGCGGCTCTACTTGTGAGCGGCGGCGTAGGCGGCCTGGACCTCGGCGGGGATGCGTCCGCGGTCGGACACCTGGTGTCCGTTGGCATTCGCCCACTCGCGGACGGCCTTCAGCTGCTTGGGGTCGCTCTTCGACGCCGAGGCGACCGACGTGGCGGCAGCGGGGCGCGAGCCGACACGGCGGCCGTTCGAGACGAACTTCTCGAGCACGGAGTGCAGCTCGGCGATGTTGTCCGGACCGAGGTCGATCTCGTAGTTGGCTCCGTCGATGCTGAAGCGGACGGTGCCGCCGTCCCCGGAGTCGATAGGGGTTCCGTCGATATCGTCGACAAGCGTGATCTTCTGGGCCACTTTTCCTCCTGGATGTCACTGACAGGAGGAGACATTACCCCTTCTTGTCGGCGGTCGAGCACTTATCGGCGCCATTCGCCCGATTCTCCGTCGTCATCTGCGCCGATACTCAGGATAAGCGTCGCAATCCGCCTGAGAATCGGCTCATCTCTCCGGCATCCGTCGTATAGCGCACTCGGACATCGAATGCGCGCGATTGTCGCGATGGATTCGAGAGATGGCGCGAACCCGGATACCGTGAAGACATGCCACGGAGGAACGGACCCCCTGCCCGCCCGTCGCGACCCGGCCCGTACCGCAACACCGCGGCGCGCGAAGCGCTCGAGGCACTGGTCGCCGACGCGACCGCGGAGGGGGTCGAGCGCCTCCTGGCCGCCTGCCTCGAGGGCTCGCTCGTCGTCGACGTGACCGGCTCGCAGCCCGGTGGCGTGCCGCACGTGCGCGTGGTCGCGACGACCACCGGCGAGCAGGTGCTCCCGCTGTTCACCTCGACCGACGAGCTGCGAGCCGCCGTCCCCCGGCAGCAGCACCCGCGCGTGCAGATGCTGGTCCTGCCCGGCCGCGAGGCGTTCGCGCTGATCCGCACCGCCGACTTCGTCGCCGTCCAGCTCGACGCCGGCTCGATCGCCCAGGTCGTCGCCCGGTCGTTCATCGAGCAGTCCCTCGACGCCGCGGCACCGTAGAGTGTTCCCCCCGACGGGGCACACCGCCGGGATCACGACGTCCCTCCGAGGGCAGGAGCCCGCCATGTCCGACACCACTCTCGCGCCCGACGCGCAGCCCGGCATCGAGGCGACCTGGAGCTGCATCCTCTTCGATCTCGACGGCACGATCACCGACTCGGCGCCCGGCATCACCGGCACCCTCGTCGACACCTTCGTCGAGCTCGGCCGCCCGGTGCCCACCCCCGTCGAGCTGCTCGCCTACGTCGGACCGCCGCTGCTCGACGCGTTCCGCGAGCTCGGCGGGATGAGCGTCGATGAGGCGCAGGCCGCCCTCGTCGTCTACCGCCGTCGCTACAACGCGGGCGGCCTCTTCGACTCCAGCGTCTACCCCGGCCTGCCGGAGCTGCTGGCGGGCATCGCCGCCGCCGGCATCCCGCTCTCGCTCGCCACCTCGAAGCCGGAGTCCGCCGCGCGCCGGGTCCTCGAGCACTACGGCCTCGCGCAGCACTTCACGATCATCTGCGGCGCCTCCGAGGACGAGGTCCGCAGCGCGAAGGCGGACGTCGTCGAGGAGGCGCTGCGCCGCCTCCGCGAGATCGGCGTCGACCTCTCCACGCCGGTCATGGTCGGCGACCGCGAGCACGACGTGCACGGCGCCGCCGCGCACGGGGTGCCGACGATCATGGTCGAGTGGGGCTACGGCTCCCCGCTCGAGGCGGTCGGCACCATCGCGGTGGCCGCGGGCGCGGACGAGCTGCGAGCGCTCCTGATGCCCTGAGGCCGGGCGCCCTTCCCGCCCCGCGCCCCGTACGATGAGGGCATGACTGGTCTGGGCGTCGTCCTCTCTTTCGTGCTGTTCCTCGGCGGCATCCTGGTGCTCGGCAACTCGTTCCTGCTGCCCGATCTCGCCGGGTTCCTCTTCTTCGGCGGGATCCTGATGATCTCGGCGTCGCTCGCGCTCGCCTTCCACCTGCTGCCGAAGTCGGAGTAGCGCCCGGCGCCGAGCCGGCGATCGAAGCGGCGCCGGCGGTCAGCCCAGGTAGTTCGCGTCGAGGTTGATGACGTTGCCGATGTAGACCGCCTCGCCCGCCCCCGCGACTCCGGGGTTCATCCGCAGGAGCTGCTGCACGGGGATCCCGAAGCGCTGGGCGATGTCGAAGAACGAGTCGCCCTCGACCACGGTGTAGGTCACGATGTCCCCCGCGCCGTTCGTCGTCGGCTCCCCGCTCGCTCCCGGGATCGCGCCGTTGTCGACGGCGAACGCCGTCTCGGGGATCACGGGCACGTCGTTCGGGGTGAAGGTGACGGTCGCCTCCGGCACCGGCACGAACACCGTGGCGGTCGACTGCGGAAGTGCGGCAGTGACGGTCGGATCGGGAGTCGGCGTCGCCGTCGCGAAGACCGTCACCGTGGGCGCAGGAGCCGGCGCGGAGCAGCCGGCGAGCACCCCCGCGGCCACCAGCGCGAGCAGTGCGCCTCCCAGAACTCGTGCGCGCATGTGCTCCCCCTCGTCGCGCCCACCCCCGGGCGCACGGATCCACCCTAGGAGACGTGCAGGGCGCTGCGATGCCGGACGACGCTCGGGAGCAGGCGTGCGGCGCGGATCAGGCGTGCGGCTCGGGCAGCAGCCGCAGCCCGCCGCCGCCGTTCGCCGCGTCCATCAGCACCTCGACCCAGGACGGGTTGATCGTGGGCTGGCGGCTGCCGGCGAAGTGGAACTGCAGGGCGATGTTCGGGTTCATCCAGAACGAGTGGCGGCCGCGGGCCCCCTCGGGCATCGAGTCGAGAGTGAGGCTGAAGCGCTCGTCGCGCCGGAACTTCGCGTAGACGACGATCTGCAGGTGGGCGAGGGTCCGGTCCTCGATCTCGATCACGGCCGGCGGTGTGCCGTAGAGGAATTGACCCATGACGCCAGCCTATCCCTAGTCCGGCTCTTTACTAGAATGTCTAGCTACTTCTCGGGTTCGTCGTCCGCGGCGGCGTCGATCTCGTCGACCGCGGCGCCCATCCGGCGGAGGAAGTTGACGACGACCTCGGCCTCGCCCGCGTCGAGGTCCTCCGCGATCTCGAGCATCCGGCGGTGCATCTCCTGCAGCGTCTCGCGGACCTCCTGATCGCTGTCGACCGTCGCCTCGACGACGATGCCGCGGCGGTCGCTGGGGTGCGGCTTCCGCACCAGGTGCCCGCTGCGCACGAGCCGGTCGATCAGCACGGTGGTCGAGGCGGAGGAGATCGAGAGGTGCGCGGCGAGATCCTTGGCGCTGACGAGGTCGCCCTCGCGCTGGCGCCGCAGCAGGAACTGGATCGCGATCAGGTCGGTCTCGCCCATCGCCATCTTCTCGCGCGTGCGGCGGCGCATCGCCACCTCGGAGACGCGGTACCCGCGCATCGCGCTGAGCACCTCGACGGCACGTCGCGTCGAGGACTCGTCCGGGTACCAGTAGCCGGCGCCGCCTCGGACCGTCGTCTCGCTCATCCGGCCATCCTAGACTCGCGTGCAATCAGAGCGTCTAGCGACCGGGGGCCGGTGCCGGCGGCCCGCCCGCCTACGCTGGACCGGTGACCGCCACCCTCGTCGCCAAGGGCCTCTCCGGAGGCTACGCGCACCGCACCCTGTTCGACCGCCTCGACCTCACGGTCGCCCCGGGCGACGTCGTCGGCGTCGTCGGCGCGAACGGAGCGGGCAAGTCCACCCTCCTGCGCATCCTCGCCGGCGAGACCGCCCCGCTCGACGGCAGCGTCGTACTCGCGCCCGGCGACGCGTTCGTCGGCTGGCTGCCCCAGGAGCACGAGCGCCGCGAGGGCGAGACCGTCGCCGGCTACATCGCCCGCCGCACCGGGGCCGCGGAGACCTCGGCCGAGCTCGACGCGGCCGCCTCCGCGCTGGCCGAGCCCGACCCCGACGGCCGCATCGCCGACCGCTACGCGCTCGCCCTCGACCGCTGGCTGGCGAGCGGCGCCGCCGACCTCGACGAGCGGACCCCGGTCGTCCTCGCCGACCTCGGCCTCGCCCTCGACCCGACGGGCCGCACCGGCGGCGTCTCCGCCGACTCCCTGATGACCTCGCTCTCCGGTGGCCAGGCGGCCCGCGTCGGCCTCGCCGCTCTCCTGCTCTCCCGCTTCGACGTCGTGCTTCTCGACGAGCCCACCAACGACCTCGACCTCGACGGCCTCGAGCGGCTCGAGGCGTTCGTCCGCGGCCTGCGCGGCGGAGTGGTGCTCGTCAGCCACGACCGGGAGTTCCTCGCCCGCAGCGTCACCCGCGTGCTCGAGCTCGACCTCGCGCAGAGCACCACCACCGTCTACGGCGGCGGCTACGACGCCTTCCTGGAGGAGCGCGAGACCGCCCGCCGCCAGCGCCGCGAGAAGTACGAGGACTTCGCGGACAAGAAGGAGGACCTCGTCTCGCGCGCCCGCACCCAGCGGGAGTGGTCGAGCCAGGGCGTCCGCAACGCGATGAAGAAGGCGCCCGACAACGACAAGATCCGCCGCAAGGCCTCGGCCGAGTCGAGCGAGAAGCAGGCCCAGAAGGTCCGCCAGATGGAGAGCCGCATCGCCCGGCTCGAGGAGGTGGAGGAGCCGCGCAAGGAGTGGCAGCTCGCCTTCACGATCGGCAGCGCCCCGCGCTCGAGCTCGGTCGTCTCGACGCTGAACGCAGCGGTGGCCCGCCGCGGCACCTTCACCCTCGGCCCGGTCTCGCTGCAGGTCGACGCGGGCGACCGGATCGGCATCACCGGGCCCAACGGCGCCGGGAAGTCGACGCTCCTGTCACTGCTGCTGGGCCGCTCCGCTCCGGAGGAGGGCGGCGCCTCGCTGGGCGCGAGCGTCGCCATCGGCGAGATCGACCAGGCGCGTGCGATGCTCGCCTCCGACGTCCCGCTCGCCGACGCCTTCGAGGCGCTGGTGCCGGAGTGGCCGACCGCCGAGGTGCGCACCCTGCTGGCCAAGTTCGGCCTCAAGGCCGACCACGTCTCGCGCCCCGTCGGCGAGCTCTCCCCCGGCGAGCGCACCCGCGCGGCCCTGGCGCTGCTGCAGGCGCGCGGCACGAACCTCCTCGTGCTGGACGAGCCGACCAACCACCTCGACCTCGCCGCGATCGAGCAGCTGGAGCAGGCGCTCGAGGCCTACGAGGGCACGCTGCTGCTGGTCACCCACGACCGCCGCATGCTCGAGACCGTGCAGCTGACCCGCCACTGGCACGTCGAGGCGGGCGTCGTCACCGAGCGCTGACCCGCGCGCCCCGGACACCCCCGCTCCCCCCCCCTCCCTGCACTCTCCAGAAGTTGTCGTACTCGACCACCCACTACGACAACTTCTGGACCGCGGGTGCACCTCTCACTCCCGGCACTTCTTGCGCTCTCCAGAAGTCGTCGTACTCGACCCTCCGCTACGACAACTCTTGAGGAGTCGGGGCGCCGGAGTCAGAGCGACGCGGCGCGGGCCAGCAGCAGGGCGCGGGTGCGCTCGTTGCCGGCCAGCGCGGTGGCGACGGCGAGCTCGGCGCGCGCCTCCTCCCGCCGGCCGAGGCGCGCGAGCAGCTCGCCCCGCACGCTCGGCAGCAGGTGCGAGCCGCGGAGGACCCCGTCGGACGCCAGCCGGTCGACGATCAGCAGCGCGGAGGCCGGACCGGTCGCCATCGACACCGCGACGGCGCGGTTCAGCTCGACGACCGGGCTCGGCGACACCCGCCCGAGGATCTCGTACAGCAGCACGATGCGCTCCCAGTCGGTCGAGGCGACGCTCGGCGCGATCGCGTGGCACTCGGCGATCGCCGCCTGCAGCCCGTAGGACCCGCGGCCCTTGCCCACGCGGTCGGCGCGGCGCAGCGCCTCCCGGCCGCGCTCGATCTGCCCGCGGTCCCAGCGGGTGCGGTCCTGGTCCTCGAGCAGCACCGGCGAGCCGTCGGGCGCCGTCCGCGCCGCGAACCGCGAGGCCTGCAGCTCCATCAGGGCGAGCAGCCCCTGCACCTCGGGCTCGCGCGGGAGCAGCGCGGCGAGCACCCGCCCGAGCCGCAGCGCCTCCCCCGCCACCTCCGTGCGGAGCCAGCGATCGCCCGAGGTCGCGGCGTAGCCCTCCGTGAAGATCAGGTAGACGACCCCGAGCACCGCGTCGAGCCGTGCCCGCCACTCCGCCGGGTCCGGCACCTCGAACGGCACGCCCGACGCCGCGAGCGACTTCTTCGCCCGGACGATCCGCTGCTGGACGGTCGCGACCGGCACCAGGAACAGCCGGGCGATCGCCTCCGTCCCGAGCCCGCCGACGAGCCGCAGCGTGAGCGCGATGCTCGCCTCCCGCGAGAGGACGGGGTGGCAGGCGGTGAAGACCAGCCGGAGCACGTCGTCCTCGATCGGCCGCCACTCGTCGTCGACGCTCTCCTCGAGGGTGCGCGCGAGGAGGCGGTAGCGCTCGTCGAGCGCCGTCCGCCGCCGCCAGCCGTCGATCGCCCGGCGCTTCGCCACGGCCGTCAGCCAGGCCCCGGCGTTGCGCGGGACGCCGGTCGTGGGCCACTGCTCGAGCGCCTCGACCAGGGCCTCCTGCGCCAGGTCCTCGGCCAGGCCGACGTCGCCCGTCACCCGGGCGAGCGCACCGACGATGCGCGCGCTCTCGATCCGCCAGACGGCGTCGACCCGCGCCCGGGTCTCCTCCCCGGGAGGCGCCGGCGTCATGTCAGCCGTTCTCGGCGCGGGCCTTCTCGTCCTCGCGCCAGCCGGCCTCCTTCTGGAGGTACTCGTTGTCGGCGAAGTCCGCGAAGTCGCTCTCGTCGGTGACGCGGCGCACCTCCAGCTTGTTGCCGGGGACGAGCGGGCAGCGCAGCGCCCACTCCTTCGCCTCCTCCTTCGAGGACACCTGGATGATCCAGAAGCCGTTGAACAGCTCGTGCGTCTCGCCGTAGGGGCCGTCGGTGATCGCGGCCGGCTCGGAGGCGAAGTCGACGACGAATCCCGAGGTCGCGACGTCGTCGGCGAGCCCCTCGCCCGCGAGCAGGACGCCGGCGGTGATCATCGCCTCGTTGTACTGCCCCATCCGGGTGATGATCTCGTCGAACGGGATCGCCTCGTAGGCGGCCTTGGCGGCATCGGTCGCGCGCATGATCAGCATGTACTTCACGGTGGTCTCCTCGGGATTCGCGGGCGCCCTCTGCGCCCTCCTACTATCCCGTCGAACGGCGCCCGCCGATATCGACATCCCCGCCGAGAAGAATCGGAATCATGCCGGTCGGCGTCTCGGTGGTGAGGGAAAGGACGCGCAGCGTCCTGTTCATGCTGGTCGAGTAGCCCCGGAGGGGCGTATCGAGACCCGCCGTCACCAGCGGGGCGGGCCTGCAGACCCGCCTTCTGACGCAGGTGGATCTCGATACGCCCGTTGCGCGGGCTGCTCGATCAGCATGAACCGCCGGCGACCACGCCGGTCGAGCAGCCCGACGGACCGGAATCATGCCGGTCGAGCAGTCCGACGGATCGAAGACATGCTGGTCGAGTAGCCCCGAAGGGGCGTATCGAGACCCACCACCCTCGGCACCCCGGCTCCGCAGACCACCCCGCGCCGCGGATCAGCCCACCGCGTCCAGCAGCGCCCGCACCACGGCCGCCGAGCGGTCCGCCGCGTCGTCCACGTGAGCCTCGAACGATCCGGGCTCGCAGAGGTCCGAGATGCCGCGCACCGACACGAACGGCAGCCCGTGCACGAAGGCGGTCTGCGCGAGCGAGACGGACTCCATGTCCGTCGCCAGCGCCCCGTCGTACAGTCCGCGCACCCGCGCCACATGGTCGCCCGAGACGAAGACGTCGCCCGAGACGATCAGCCCGCGCCGCACCGTGATCGCTGCACCGTCCGGCATCGCCGCGTCGAGGTCCGCGGCGAGCGCCGCCGCGTGCCCGGAGTAGCGCGCCGGCATCCCCGGCACCTGCCCCATCGCGTAGCCGAATGCCTGCGCGTCCGCATCGGTCTGCACGTACTCGTCGCCGACGACCACGTCGCCGACGCGCACCTCGGCACCGAGCCCGCCCGCCGATCCGGCGCTGATCACCAGCGGCGTGCCCCCCACCCGGAGGACCGCCGCCGTCAGCCCGCCTGCCGCGTTCACGAGTCCGACGCCGGTGCGCACGAGCAGCACCGGGTGGCCGCCGACCTCGAGCGACCACTGCAGCGCATTGCCCACCGCGACCGGCTCCGGGGCGCCGCCCGCCGCCGCGAGGAACGGCTCGGCCTCCTCGTCCATCGCGACGAGGACGATCGCCTCGACTGCGCTCACGCGGTGACCTGCTCCCACTGGTCGCGCTCCGCGAGGAACGTGCGCGCCGCGTCCTGGGCGCCCTCGAGCGAGTGGTTCGCGCCCCAGCCGCACTGCGTCTCGTTGGCGGCGGGGACCTCGGTGGCCTCGGTGATGTCGCGGAGGGTCGACTCGACCAGGTCGAGCACCTCGGCGAGCTCGGGCTCGCCCTGCAGGATCAGGTAGAAGCCGGTCTGGCAGCCCATCGGCGAGAAGTCGACGACGCGGTCGGAGTGGTTGCGCGACTTCTCCGCGAACAGGTGCTCGAGCGAGTGCACGGTCGGCATCTCGAGGTGGCCGTGGTTGGGCTGGGTGAAGCGCACGTCGTACTTGACGAGGTGGTCCCCGGCCGGAAGCGTCTTCGCGTCGGCCAGGCGCACGTAGGGCGCGGCGACGGTGCGGTGATCGAGGTTGAACGACTCGACGTTCATGCGCGGCTGATCCACGGTGGTCTCCTTCTCCTGGGGTCCCTCCATTGTCCCCCGCGCCTCCGACAGCGGCCCGAGCGCCCTGCACGCTGATCGAGCAGCCCGCCCAGCGGGCGTCCCGTGATCCACCGTCACGCCTACCGACGGTGGACGGGTCTCGATGCGCCCCCGCGATCCATGCTGATCGAGTAGCCCGCGCAGCGGGCGTATCGAGATCCGCCGTCACCGAGAGCTCGTTCCGCAGCCCCGGCCGGGCCGACGGCGCCGGGCTGTGCATCGCTGCCGACCGGTGTCCGTCTGCGCGCCTACCGCGCCGCCGCGTCCTCGCCCGGCACGAAGCGGTAGCCCATCCCCGCCTCCGTCAGCAGGAACCGCGGGTGCGCGGGATCGGGCTCGAGCTTCTTGCGGAGCTGCGCGAGGTAGAGCCGGAGGTAGCCGGTGTCGGTCACGTGGGTCGGCCCCCAGATCTCGTCGAGCAGTGAGCGCCGGGTGACCAGCTTGCCCGCGTTCCGCACGAGGATCTCCAGCACCTGCCACTCCGTCGGCGTGAGCCGCACCGCGGCGCCGTCGCGCATCGCGCTCTTCGCCGCGAGGTCGACGGTCACGTCTGCGATCCTGACCGTCGGCTCGCCCTCGGCCGGCTGCACGCGCCGCGACAGGGCCCGGATGCGCGCGAGCACCTCGTCCATCGAGAACGGCTTGGTCACGTAGTCGTCGGCCCCCGCGTCGAGGGCACCGACCTTGTCCGCCGACCCGGTGCGCCCCGAGACGACCAGCACCGGCGCGCTCGTCCAGCCGCGCAGCGCCTGGATCACCTCGACCCCGTCGAGCCGCGGCATGCCGAGGTCGATCATGTAGAGGTCCGGCCGCTCGTCGATGGCGCGGTTGATCGCCTCGGTCCCGTCGCCCGCGGTGACCACGTCGTAGCCGCGGGCGGTCAGGGTGATCCGCAGCGCGCGCAGGATCTGCGGGTCGTCGTCGGCGATCAGGATCTTCATGCGGCTCCTCCCGAAGCATCGGTGCCCGGGGCCCGCAGCTCGGCGGCATCGGTTTCGGCGACATCGGTCTGGGCGGCATCGGTCCGGGCGGCCGCGTCGTCCGCCACCACCGGCAGCGTCACCACCATCGTCAGCCCGCCGCCCGGGGTGTCCTCGGCCTCGAGCGTCCCGCCCATCCCCTCGGTGAACCCCTTCGACAGCGCGAGCCCCAGCCCCAGCCCGGTCGTGTTGTCGTCGTCACCCAGGCGCTGGAACGGCACGAAGACCTCCTCCCGGCGCTCGGGCGCGATCCCGGGGCCGTGGTCGACGATCCGGAGCTGCGCCGTGCCGCCGAAGACGCTGGTCGACACCCGCACCCGGGTCCCCTCCGGCGCGTAGCGCACCGCGTTCGCCAGGAGGTTCACCACGACCCGCTGCAGCAGCACGCCGTCGGCGAGCAGCTCCGGCCCGTCCGGATCCAGGTCGAGGTCGACCTCCCCCGGGCCGAGCCCCAGCTCGTCGAGAGCGGGCAGCACGACATCGGCCGCGTCCAGCGGCGCGAGCGACACGGCGAGCACTCCCGCCTCGAGCCGGGTCACGTCGAGCAGGTCGGTGACCAGCGCGCCCAGGGTGGTGAGGCTCTCGTCCGCGGTCGCGAGCAGCTCCGCCCGGTCGCCCTCGCTCCACTCCACGTCGCGCGAGCGCAGCCCCGAGACGGCGGCGGTGGCGGCCGCCAGCGGCCGGCGCAGGTCGTGGCTGACCGCCGAGAGCAGGGCGCTGCGCACCCGATCGGTCTCGGCCAGCGGAGCCAGCGAGCTCGCCGTCTCGCTCAGCGCCTCCCGCTCGAGCGCGGAGTCGAGCTGCGCGGCGACCACCTGCAGCAGCCGCCGCTCGCTGCCCTCCAGCTCGCGGCCGTGCAGCTCGAGCTCCGCCTGCGCGCCCACCGGGATCCGCACGGGCTCACTCGCGGCCGTCGGCTCGCCGTCCGCGGCGACCACCGCGCCGTCCCGCACCAGCCGGACGCCGGTGAGGCCGAACGCCTCGCGCGCGCGCTCGAGGATCGCCTGCAGCGCACCCTGGCCGCGGATCACCCCGCCCGCGATCGTCGCGAGCAGCTCCGCCTCGGCTCCGGACCGCTTCGCCGCGCGGGAGCGCCGGGCCGCCCTGTCCACCACGGCGCTGACCAGCACCGCGTTGAGGACGTAGAGCGCGAGCGCGAGCTCGTGCAGCGGCTCGTCGACGGAGACCGTGTAGAGCGGATCGACGAAGAAGTAGTCGAGGGTCAGCCCTGAGAGGACGGCCGCGAACAGCGCGGGCCAGAGCCCGCCGACCAGCGCGACGAGCACGACGAGCAGCTGGTACGAGAGCACGTCGCTGGTGATCGACTCGTCGCTCCGCAGGCTCGCCATCAGCCAGGTGACCAGCGGCCCGCCGACCAGCGCGAGGGCCGTGCCGAAGAGCCGGCGCCGCAGCGTCAGCGCTCCGCCGAGGCGCGGCAGCACCGCCGCGCGACCGGCGGCCGAATGGCTGACGATGTGGACGTCGATGTCGCCCGACTCGCGGATCACGGTCGCGCCGATCCCCGGAGTGAGCGCCGCGGCGAGGCGGCTGCGCCGGCTCACGCCGAGCACCAGCTGCGTGGCGTCCACGGAGCGGGCGAACGCGACGAGCGTGCGCGGCACGTCCTCGCCGACCACCTGGTGGTAGCTGCCGCCGAGCGACTCGACGAGCGCGCGCTGCGTCGCGAGCACCTCGGGGCGCGGCGTCCGCAGTCCGTCCGGCGTCAGCACGTGCACGGCGAGCAGGTCGCCGCCGGAGGCCCGCGCGGCGATCCGCGCACCGCGGCGCAGCAGAGTCTCGCCCTCCGAGCCGCCGGTCAGCGTCACGACCACGCGCTCGCGGGCGGCCCAGGTGCTGTCGATGCCGTGCTCGCCGCGGTAGTCGCGGAGCGCACTGTCGACCTCGTCCGCGAGCCAGAGCAGTGCCAGCTCGCGCAGCGCGGTGAGCGTGCCGAGGCGGAAGCGGTGCGAGAGCTCGGCGTCGATCCGCTCGGGCGGGAAGACGCGGCCCGCGGCGAGCCGGTCGCGCAGCGCCTGCGGAGCGAGGTCGACGAGCTCGATCCGGTCGGCGGCGCGGAGCACGGCGTCGGGGATCGTCTCGTGCGGCCGCGCCCCGGTGATCGCCTCGACGACGTCGTTCAACGAGGCGATGTGCTGGATGTCGACGGTCGTGAGCACGGTGATGCCGGCGTCGAGGAGCTCCGCCACGTCCTCCCAGCGCTTCCGGTGCGACGAGCCGGGAGCGTTGGTGTGCGCGAGCTCGTCGACCAGCGCGATGTCCGGTCGGCGGGCGAGCACCGCCGCCGGGTCCATCTCCTCGAGTCGCGCACCGAGGTGCAGCACCGCGCGCCGCGGGACGACCTCGAGGCCCTCGATCCTCGCGGCGGTCTCGGCGCGGCCGTGCGTCTCGACGACCGCGATCACGACGTCGCGGCCCTCGGCGGCGAGCCGGCCGCCCTCCTCGAGCATCGTGGACGTCGTGCCGACGCCGGGCGCCGCTCCCAGCAGCACGCGCAGGCGGCCCTTCGTCATGCTCCGGCCCCCACCCTCGGCTCGCGAGATCGGCTCCGGCACGCACGATCGCGGCGTTCCGGCGAGCCGAAGGTGATTCTACGAGCCCGAGGTGCGCCGCGAGCCTCAGCGCAGGCGGTACGCCTTCCAGAACTGGCGCATGGTCAGGCCGTACTCCTTGCGGAACAGCCGGGCGGCGGTCACGTACTCGTGCAGTCCGCACCGGGCGGCGAGCACCTCGAAGCCGTCCGGGTTGTCGGCCGCGCTGATCTCCGCGGCGAGTGCCGTCAGGCGACTGGTCCGGATGTACTCGGAGAGGGTCGGTCCGTCGCTCGCGAAGAGCCGGTGGATCGTGCGGGGACTGGTGTGGAAGACCTCGGCCAGGGTGCCGACGGTGAGATCGCGCTGGGCGAGGTGATCGCGCACGTAGCCCTCGACGTGCTCCCGGGAGAGTTTGATGCGATCGAGGTCGCCGACGGCGAGGTGCGACCGGTTCGCGAGCGACGCCTCGATCAACCCGGTCAGCTGCGCGAGCTGCGCGCGGAACGCGTCCGGCGAGATCGAGTCCTGCGAGGCGAGCTCGTGCGAGAGGGTCTGGAACAGGCGCATCAGTCGCGGCGGCGAGATCACCTCCACTCCGTAGAGCGGAACCGAGGCCCGGAAGCGCTCGCTCAGCTGATCGACCGGAATGCTGATGAAGACGCACTCGGTCACGTCGTAGGTCTCCGAGGACACCGGCTCGCCGCCGCCCGCGATGGCGATGGAGCCCCGCGTGAGGCGATAGCGCTGAGTGCCGACGGAGATGAAGCACTCGCCCTCGATCAGCGCCACGATCTCGATGCGATTGCTTCTCGGGAATCCGAGGGAACTCGAATCCGGAGAGGTGAAGTAATTGGCGCGGGCAGTCAGCCGCTGAGCACTCACCTGATCGATGACCACTCGCTCCGACTCCGCCTCGAACGCCTCTCGACTCCGCGGATGGAATTCACCGACTCCCATCCACTCGCTGATCGCCTTCTCAGCGCCCGGACCGCTGAAGCGCTGCCGATCGATGCGGCAGGGCGAGCTCGGCCTGAGGGGGGAGTCCGTGGACGGGAGGGTCTCTTTCATCACTGCAGTTCCATCTCGAGGATCGGCTACGAGCGCCCGGAACGGGATCCACTCGCCACACGTCCGCGACGGCAGGACATGTGAATTCTCAAAGCCACCACCTGCTCATCCGCACGCTGAACGGGGACTGCTGCGGGGTGACCGAGCGGTGAGTGTAACAGGAGAGAGGGCGCCGAATTCAAGTCCGGCGCCAATTGAGTGATTCCCCGCCGAATCAGCTGATCTCCGCCATCTTCGATTCCCCGTCTTTCCGCGGATGGATGTCTTTCTATACGCAAGCATCGACCTTTATATACGTCCTCATGAACGAAGAGCACTTTCAGGTTCCGGACATGGATCACCGAGCCTCATCAGCCGTTCCCGCCATCTCCGATGATCCGTGCCAGAGATTTCGGGACGCCGCGCGGTCGGCTCACCATCGATGTCGACCCCGCGAAAACCGCTCTGCCGCCCACGAGGCCGGTTCAGATCGTCGTCCGCCGCGACCGTCGCTCGCCCTCCCCACCCACGAAAGGGACATCCGAGAATGAGACCACGACTCCGCCGCCGCCTCCTGGCCGCCGCCGCCCTCGCCACCGCTGTCGCCGTTCCGAGCGCCGTCGCCGTGGGCGGTGCCGCACCGGCCGCCGTCGCCGACACCGCGACCGCCGTCCCTGACCTCCGCGTCTCCTACCTCCAGCTCGGAGCCACCGGCTCGCTGGCGCAGATCGATCCGGCCGGCATCGCCGCCTCGAACGTGATCGTGTTCGCCTTCGCCGACCCGGCGAGCAGCACGGCCGATCCCGCGACCCTCGCGGCGATGCAGAAGGTCATCGACCAGGAGGCGAAGGGCACGGTGAACCTGCTCAGCCTCGGCGGGCAGACCGTCACCCGGGACACCGTGAACGCCGGCACGGCGAGCGCCGTCGGCTCCCGGCTGCTCGCGCAGATCGAGGACTACAACGCGAAGCTCAGCGGCGGGAGCATCACGGGCGTCGACCTCGACCTCGAGAACGGCATCGACGCCCCGACGATCAGCGCCCTCGGCGCGACCGTGAAGGGCGCGGGCCTCTCCCTCGCCGTCGCGCCGCAGGTCTACCTGAGCAGCGGGACCGAGGTGGACCCGGCCGCGCCGACGAACCTGACCCTCACCTCCGGTGTCCACGACGGCGCGAACGACCAGTTCGGTCCGCTCCTGAAGAGCGGCACGGTCGACTACCTGCTCGCCCAGACCTACAACACCGGCGGCTGGACGGTCGGCGGCGCCGCCGAGAAGGACCCCGGCTTCTTCAGCACGATCGCCCATGCGCTGAACAGCGCGGTGCGGTCCGATTGCTCCGCCGCCACCTCGCTGTGCATCGGCGAGGGCACGAGGATCGTGATCGGCCAGGTCAGCAACGCCGGCGCCAGCGGCACCGCGAACAACGTCTTCGGCGGCTCGGGCGCCGCCGCCTACGACCAGGCCGCGGTGCTCGCCGACCTCGCTGCGCAGTGGAAGGCGATGAAGGCGAAGCCCGAGCTCTACGGTCACGTGACCGGCGTGATGCAGTGGTCGCTCAACAACGACTACGCGCCCGCGGCCTGGGGAGACACCTCGGCCGTCCCCGGCGCCTTCAGCGTCGCGCTCTTCGGGGCGGCCGCGCCGGCACCGGCTCCGTACTTCCTCCTCCAGGTGAGCAACACCGGCCCGGACAGCCCCGACTCGGGCGCCTACGCCTCGGCCACGCTCGTGGTCGACGGTCAGTACTGGATCTTCGGCAACAAGTGGGGCTCGGCACTGAGCCCGGGCGCCAACGAGTCGTTCGGCACCTCGGCGTCCGCCAAGAACCCCGCGACCCCGTACGTGATCAACAGCAGCAGCCTCGACTCGATCTTCAGCGGCGGGAAGAAGTCCTTCACCACCTCGCAGGTGCTGATCAACGGCTACTCCGCGCAGAGCGACGTCGCCTCACCGGGTGAGCAGTACGCCTGCCCGGTCGGATCGGGCTACACGTTCGAGGCCGGGCACTCCTACAACGTGCAGGTCAACGCGAACTCGGGCTTCAAGTCCTGCGCCATCTCGAAGGTCAACTGACCCTTCCCGCACTCCTCGGGCGGGCCGCGCCGTTCCCACACTCCGCTGCGGCCCGCCCGAGGTCGCGACCGGCTCCCCTCCGGTCGCCCTTCCGCTCTCCCGGTCACCCCGACCCGGAGAGCCAGAACGAGAGGAACACCCCATGTCCCGTCACCTGCTCCCCAAGGCGATCGCCGGAGTCGTCCTCGTGGCCGGCGTCCTGACCGGCTGCGCGCCGGCCACCGGAACCGCCTCGCAGTCGTCCACGAGCTCCAGCTCCGCCGCCGCGAAGACCACGGCGCCGTCGACGGTCGCGCCGGCCGGCGAGAGCCGCGAAGGCGCGTTCGAGGGCCTCAACGGCAAGAAGGTCACCGGCACCGCGACCGTGTCGGGAAAGACGGTCGACCTCAGCGGCTTCTCCTCCGACGAGGGCCCGGACCTGCACCTCTACCTGACGAACGGGACCGACGAGAAGGCCGTGAGCGCCGGAGTCGAGCTGGGCCCGGTCTCCTACGACACGAAGACCCAGTCCTTCGACGTGGGCGACGCCGCCGACTACACCTACGTCGTCGTGCACTGCGACAAGGCGAAGGCCGTCTTCGGCGCGGCGAAGCTCTCGTGACGCGGCCCGGGTGGCGCTGGGCGGCCGCGGCCCTGGGCACCGCCGTCCGCGTCGCCCTGGGCCTGCTCTGGATCAACGAGGGTGCGATCAAGCTGCGATCCGGATTCGGGGCCTCCGACATCCTCCTCGTCGCCGACGGCGCCGCGGAGAACGGGCGGGTGCCCGACTACTTCCAGCTCTTCGCGTCGACGATCCTGCACGATCAGGCCGGCCTCTTCGGCTTCGTCACGCCGCTCGTCGAGATCGGGCTGGGCGTCGCGCTGATCGCGGGGATCCTCACCGCGCCGGCCGCGCTCGCCTCGCTCGCGACGCTGCTGATGTACTGGTCGGCCGATCAGCTCATCGAGGAGTACCCGGTGATGGCGCTGCTGTCGGGCCTCGTCCTCGCCTTCGCGGCGACCTGCTCGCGGATCTCCGCGACCGGTCTCCTCGTCCGCATGCTGCGGACCCGGAACCGCAGCCTGGCCGGCGTCCTGGAGCGGCCGGGCCTGCGCCGCTGGCTCTGACGACGGCGCTGCAGAACACGGGGACCCCGGAACGAGCTCGGCTCGTGCCCGGGGTCCCCGCTTTCATGTCACCCCCTGAGAGCGGTCTCACCCAGCACTGGCGCGGAGACACCGGCGGAAGGTCACGGTTCGGCAACGCCGCGGATCGATCTCCCGCCGCGCTTTACAGACCGGTGCACGCGCAATATGTTGTCTCCGTGGACAAAGCCCCTCGGGGCTCCCCGCCCCTCCCGGGCGACGACACGACGACGTGCTCCCACCTGCACGCTCTCGCGCCGTCCTCATCCTCGGACACTGCTTTCAGAGAGGAATGCACTCCATGAAGTTCTCCCGCAGCATCACCACGCTGGCCGCCGCCGGCATCATCTCCCTCGGCCTCGCGGCCTGTTCCGCCAGCCCCGCCAACTCGGGCGGCGCCGCTGCCGGCGCCGGCGCCGAAGGCGACTGCACCGTCGGCATCTCGATGCCCACCCGCAGCCTCGAGCGCTGGATCAACGACGGCGAGGGCCTCCAGTCCCAGCTCGAGGGCGACGGCTGCACCGTCGACCTGCAGTACGCCGACAACAAGACCGACCAGCAGATCTCGCAGATCCAGAACCAGATCGCCGGCGGCTCGAAGATCCTCGTCGTCGCGGCCATCGACGGCGAGGCGCTCGCCCCCGTCCTCGCCGAGGCGAAGAAGCAGAACGCGACCGTCATCGCCTACGACCGCCTGATCAACGGCACCGCCGACGTCGACTACTACGCGACGTTCGACAACTACAAGGTCGGCCAGCTCCAGGGCCAGTACATCGAGTCGACCCTCGACCTCGCCAACGCCGCGGGTCCCTTCACCCTCGAGCCCTTCGCCGGCAGCCCCGACGACAACAACGCCAAGTTCTTCTTCTCCGGCGCCTGGGACGTCCTGCAGCCCTACATCGAGAGCGGCAAGCTCGTCGTGCCGTCCGGCAAGTCGCCCGCCTCGGACGACGACTGGGCCTCCATCGGCATCCAGGGCTGGGCCTCGGACAAGGCGCAGTCCGAGATGGACAACCGCCTCTCCTCCTTCTACACCGGTGACCAGAAGGTCGACGTGGTGCTCTCCCCCAACGACAGCCTGGCGATCGGCATCGAGGCCTCGCTGAAGTCCGCCGGCTACGCGCCCGGCGCCGACTACCCGATCATCACCGGGCAGGACGCCGACAAGGCCAACGTCAAGGCGATCCTCGCCGACGAGCAGTCGATGACGGTCTGGAAGGACACCCGCACCCTCGGCGACCGCGTCTTCCAGATGGTGCAGTCGATCGTCGCGGGCGACGAGCCCGAGGTGAACGACACGAAGACCTACGACAACGGCGAGAAGGTCGTCCCGTCCTTCCTCCTCGAGCCCGAGGTCGTCACGAAGGACGACGTGCAGTCGGTCCTCGTCGACTCCGGCTTCCTCAAGGCCGGCGACGTCGGACTCTGATCGGTCGGGCGGGGCAGGGGAGGAGTGATCCTCCCCCACCCCGCCCTTCTCCCCCTTCTTCTCCGCGTCCCACCCATCCTCTGCACAACGAAGTGAGGCCCTGTTGGCCAGTCCCATCCTCATCATGCGCGACATCGTCAAGGAGTTCGGCGGCGGCGTCCGCGCCCTCGACGGCGTCTCGCTCTCGGTCCAGCCGGGCGAGGTCCACGCCATCTGCGGCGAGAACGGCGCCGGCAAGTCGACGCTCATGAAGGTCCTCTCGGGCGTCTACCCCGTCGGCAGCTTCGAGGGCTCGATCGAGTTCGAGGGCCGCCAGGCGCAGTACCGCTCGATCAACGACAGCGAGGCCGACGGCGTCGTCATCATCCACCAGGAGCTCGCTCTGAGCCCCTACCTCTCGATCGCCGAGAACATCTTCCTCGGCAACGAGAAGTCCACCCGCGGCGTCATCAACTGGAACGCCACCAACGCGGAGGCGGCCAAGCTGCTCGCCCGCGTGGGCCTCGCCGAGAGCCCGGCGACGAAGATCCTCGAGCTGGGCGTCGGCAAGCAGCAGCTCGTCGAGATCGCCAAGGCGCTCGCGAAGGAGGTGAAGCTCCTCATCCTCGACGAGCCCACCGCCGCGCTCAACGACGAGGACAGCGACCACCTGCTCGGCCTGATCGACCAGCTGCGCCGCCAGGGCATCACCTGCATCATCATCAGCCACAAGCTGAAGGAGATCCGCGCCATCGCGGACACGGTGACGATCATCCGCGACGGCCGCACCATCGAGAGCTTCGCGATGGCCGGCGAGGACGCCTCCGAGAGCCGGATCATCCGCGCGATGGTCGGCCGCGACCTCAACAGCATGTTCCCGCCGCGCGATCCGCAGATCGGCGAGGAGAAGCTCCGCGTCGAGAACTGGACGGTCCACCACCCGGTCGACATCAACCGGGTCGTCGTCGAGGACGCCTCCTTCACCGTTCGCGCCGGCGAGATCGTCGGCTTCGCGGGGCTGATGGGCGCCGGGCGCACCGAGCTCGCGATGAGCATCTTCGGTCGCAGCTACGGCACCGGCATCTCGGGCCGCGTCTTCAAGGACGGCAAGGAGATCCAGACGCGCACCGTCGAGGAGGCGATCCGCAACGGCCTCGCCTACGCGACCGAGGACCGCAAGCGCTACGGCCTCAACCTCATCGGCGACATCACCGTCAACGTGTCGGCCGCGGCGCTCTCGCGGCTCGCCCGCCTCGGCGTGATCGACAAGCACCGCGAGTACAAGGTCGCCGACTCGTACCGCTCGAAGATGAACATCAAGGCCCCGAGCGTCTCCGCCGTCACCGGCAAGCTCTCGGGCGGCAACCAGCAGAAGGTCGTCCTCTCGAAGTGGATCTTCTCGGGCCCGGACGTGCTGATCCTCGACGAGCCCACCCGCGGCATCGACGTGGGAGCCAAGTACGAGATCTACGGCATCATCAACGAGCTCGCGGCCCAGGGCAAGGCGGTCGTCGTCATCTCGTCCGAGCTGCCCGAGCTGATCGGGCTGGCCGACCGGATCTACACCATCTCCGAGGGGCGCATCACGGGCGAGATCGACCGTGCCGACGCCACCCAGGAGCACCTCATGCACTACATGACCGCCGGAAAGGAACAGGCCCGATGAGCGCCACGACCACGACAGCCCCGAGCGGAACGCCGGCGAGCACGCCGTCGACGCCGCCCAAGCGGGCACGCCGACTGAACATCAACCTCCGCCAGTACGGCATCCTCGCCGCGCTCGCGATCATCATCCTGCTCTTCCAGGTCCTGACGAACGGCCGGCTGCTGCTGCCGGGCAACGTCAACAACCTGATCCAGCAGAACGCCTACGTGCTGATCCTCGCGATCGGCATGGTGATGGTGATCATCGCCGGCCACATCGACCTCTCGGTCGGCTCGGTCGTCGCGATGGTCGGCGCCATCTCCGCGATCGCGATGAACAACTGGGGCCTGCCCTGGTGGGCCGCCGTGATCGTCGCCCTGGTCACCGGCGCCGCCGTCGGCGCCTGGCAGGGCTTCTGGGTCGCCTTCGTCGGGATACCGGCGTTCATCGTGACCCTCGCGGGCATGCTGATCTTCCGCGGCTTCACCCTGGTCCTGCTCACCGGCGGCACGATCAACGGCCTGCCGACCGAGTTCACCGCGATCGGCGCGGGCTGGCTGCCGGGCGTGCTCGGCGGCATCGCCGGCCGGGATGCGCTCACCCTGCTGCTCGGGCTCCTCGTCTGCGTCGCCCTCGTCGTGCAGCAGGTGCGCACCCGCGCCACGCTGCGCCGTCTCGAGCTCCCGCGCGAGCCGATCGCCTCCTTCTACGTGAAGGCCGTCGTCGCGGTCGTCGCGATCATGGCCCTCGCCTGGCTGCTCGCGGGCTACAGCGGCACGCCGATCATCCTGATCGTGCTCGCCGTGCTGATCCTCGCCTACAGCTTCGTGCTCGGGCGGACGGTCTTCGGCCGCCACATCTACGCGATGGGCGGCAACCTGTTCGCCGCGATGATGTCGGGCGTGAAGACGAAGTGGGTCAACTTCTTCATCTTCGTCAACATGGGAGCGCTGGCCGGCGTCGCGGGCATCGTGAGCACGGCCCGCGCGGGCGGCGCCGTCGCCTCCGCCGGTCAGAACTACGAGCTCGACGCGATCGCCGCGGTCTTCATCGGCGGCGCGGCCGTCCAGGGCGGCGTCGGCACGGTGGTCGGCGCGGTCATCGGCGGTCTCGTGATGGGCGTGCTCAACATGGGCCTGTCGATCCTCTCCGTCGACGCCGCGTGGCAGATGGCGATCAAGGGCTTCGTGCTCCTGCTGGCCGTCGCGTTCGACATCTTCAACAAGAGGAGGGCGGGCGGGCGCTAGCCTTCTCTCCTCCCTGCACCGTGCTCGGGCGCGTGCTCTCTCCACGGAGGGCCCGCGCCCGAGCGCATCCCCGGACCGGTGCCCCATCGCGCCGACGAGAGGCTGAGCAGCATGGCAGGAGCAGTCGGAGCATCGAGCAACGCTCTGCTCCGTCGGCACAACCTCGCCGCCATCGCGACCCTGGTGCACCGCTCCGGACCGATCAGCCGCGCCGAGCTGGGCCGCCTGACCGGCCTGAACCGCTCGGCGGTCGCCAACCTCGTCGGCGAGCTGAGCGAGCTCGGCTGGGTGGAGGAGGAGACCACCGCCTCCGACGGCCGCATCGGCCGCCCGAGCGCGACGGTCGTCCCCGGCCGCACCTTCGCGATGGTCGGCGTCCACCTCGACACCGACGCGATCATCGTCGGCCTGGTCGGCCTGCACGGCGACCTCCTCCGCCGCGTCCGCTTCGACACCCCGAAGCCGGCGAGCCCGGCGACCGTCGTCCGCGTGGTCAGCGGCATCGTGGCCGGCTTCCGCGCCGAGCGGGAGACCCATCGCGTCCTCCTCGGCGCCGGCGTCGCCGTGCCGGGCCTCGTGCAGGCCGACTCGGGCTTCGTGCACCGCGCGCCGCACCTCGGCTGGCGCGACGTCGACCTCGCGTCGCAGCTCAGCCGCGCGCTCGACCTCCCCGTCTCGGTCGGCAACGACGCCACGCTCGGCGCGATCGGCGAGTCGCTGTTCGGAGCCGCACGGGGCGTCGCCGACGTCGTCTACGTGACCGGCGGCGCCAGCGGCATCGGCGGCGGCGTGATCATCGGCGGCGTTCCCCTGCAGGGCTCCTCCGGGTTCGCGGCGGAGCTCGGCCACACCCTCGTCGCCGCGAACGGCCGCCTCTGCGGCTGCGGGCGGCACGGCTGCCTCGAGGCGGAGGTCCGGATGCGCTCCCTCCTCGACGTGCTCGGCGCCCGCGTCCTCGATCAGGACGAGCTCGACATCGCGCTCGGCACCTCCCGCGACCCCGCCGTCCTCGGGGAGGTGGCCCGCCAGGTCGACCTGCTCGCCGAGGGCCTCTCGACCTACATCAACCTCTTCAACCCGACCGCTGTCGTCCTCGGCGGCTTCCTCGGCTCGCTGCTCACCGTCGACCGCGAGCGCCTCGCCGCCCGCGTCTCGGCGCGCGCCCTCAGCGACCTCGCCCGCGGTGTCCGGATCGAGCGCGCGGCGCTGCGATCGAGGCTGGAGCTGGTGGGGGCCGCGGAGCTACCCTGGCGTCGCGCGCTCGCGGATCCCGCGGCGGCGGTCGGCGGCTCGGAGCCGCCTCCCGCGTCCGGCCCCGGCTCGCGGACGGACGCCCTCGGCGCCCGCGCCTGACACCGACGTCGAGGAGCACGAGCATGGCCGACTTCAACGAGCAGATCATCGCGGAGTTCCGCGCGAACGGCGGCACGGTGACGACCGCGGGCTTCGGCCGCAGCCTCGTCCTCGTGCACCACACCGGCGCGCGATCCGGCGAGGAGCGCATCGCCCCGCTGATGGGCCTGCACCCCTCCGACGACGTCTGGCTGATCGCCGCCTCCGCCGCCGGCGCCCCGAAGCACCCCGCCTGGTTCCACAACCTCGAGGCGAACCCCGACACCGTGATCGAGACCCCCGACGACGGCACCGTCCCCGTCCGCGCCCGTGTCCTCGAGGGCGCCGAGCGCGACGCCGGCTGGAAGCGCTTCACCGACGCCTCCGACGGCTTCAAGGGCTACGAGGCCAAGACCACCCGCACCATCCCGGTCGTGGAGTTGACCCGCAGCTGACCCCGTCCCTCCCCCTCCGCGAGATGCCACTTGTGCACGCGACACGCCGTGAAAGGCGTGCACAAGTGGCATCTCGATGGCCGGAGAACGAAGTCGACCCCGGATGTTCATCCACCCCCTCTAGGGTGACGTCACTCAGGACCGGTCCGCCGGCGATGGACCGGATCCGGTTGCCGCGATCCCGCGAGGGGTGCCGGCCGGCAGTCGCCTCGCCCGTTCGCGGTCGCTCCCCCGAGGCCGCACGACCGCGGCTGGAGTCAGCATGGCGCACCCCCTCACCCCCACGCAGCACCTCCCCTTCGCGCACGGCGGCGGCGCCGTCGTCGGGATGCTCTCGACCTTCCCGCCGACCCGCTGCGGCCTCGCCACCTTCGCCCAGTCGCTCGGCGACGCGCTGGCCGCGGAGCACGGCGCGACGATCCGCACCGTCCGGGTGATGGACGAGCTCGCCGTGCCCGGCTCGGCCGTCGGCCGGAGTGTCGTCGCCGAGCTCGTCGCGGGCGACCCGGCGAGCATCGCGCACGCCGCGGCGGAGCTCAGCCGCAGCGACGTCGCCGTGATCCAGCACGAGTACGGCATCTACGGCGGCCCGGACGGCGACGAGGTCCTCGCGCTGATGGAGCAGCTCACGTTCCCGGCGATCGTCGTGCTGCACACCGTCCTCGAGACGCCCAGCGACTCGCAGCGCTCGGTGCTGGAGCGGGTCGCCGACCTCGCCGACGCGGTCGTGGTGATGACGGCCGTCGCCGCCGAGATCCTCGAGCGCCGCTACTCCGTCGACACCCGCAAGGTCGGCGTCATCGCCCACGGCGTGCCGGTCTGGACGGGCGGCACCGAGCGCACCGCGCCGCGCGCCGACTCCGGCGCCACCCCGCAGATCATCACCTGGGGCCTGATCGGCCCGGGCAAGGGCATCGAGTGGGGGATCCGCGCCACGGCGCTCCTCCGCGACGCCGGCGTCGACGCCCGCTACACGGTGTTCGGGCAGACGCACCCGAAGGTCGTGGCCTCGCACGGGGAGGCGTACCGCGAGTCGCTCGCCGCGCTCGTCGCCGAGCTCGGTCTCGGCGACCGGGTCGTCCTCGACGGCCGCTACCTCGACCCGGCCCAGCTCGCCGCCGCGGTCGAGGAGGCCGACGCGGTGCTCCTCCCCTACGACTCCCGCAACCAGGTCACCTCCGGCGTGCTGGTGGAGGCGCTCGCCGCGGGGCGCCCGGTCGTCGCGACCGCGTTCCCGCACGCACTCGAGCTGCTGACCGCGCCGCGCGGCCGCACCGTCGCGCACGAGGACCCGGCGGCGATGGCCGACGCGCTGCGGGAGGTGCTCGCCGGGGCCGCGGGGGCCGCGTCCGACACCACGGGGCCGTCCGCCACGGAGCTGCCCGCCACTGGCCTGTCCTCGGAGGCGCTGTCCTGGCCCGCCGCGGCCGGCCGCTACCTGGACCTGGTCGAGCGCCGCCGGGTGGAGCGCGCGGCGTGACCTCCCGAGCGGACGGCACGGCGCCGGTCCTCTCGACCGCACTCCCCTACTCCCACCTCGACGCGCTCACCGACGCGGGCGGGCTCTTCGAGCACGCGCTGCTCGACGTGCCGCGGCGCGAGCACGGCTACTGCGTCGACGACGTGGCGCGCGCGCTGATCGTGGTGGCGCAGGAGCCGGAGCAGTCCGAGGTGACGCGGCGGCTGACCGAGCAGTACCTGCGCTTCCTCGAGCGCGCGAGCGCCGCGGACGGCACGGTGCGGAACCGCGTGTCGGCCGACGGCGACTCCCCGGAGGAGCCGTCGCTCGGCGACTGGTGGGGCCGCACGGTCTGGGCCGCCGGCGTCGTCGCGGCGCGAGCGGAGCTGCCGCTCAGCCGGCACCGCGGGATGCGGCTGTTCCTGCGCCTCGCGGCACGGCGCTCGCCGCACCTGCGCGCGATGACCTCGGCCGTGCTCGGCGCCGTCGAGGTGCTCGAGGCGCATCCCGAGAGCGCAGCCGCGGCGCAGCTCATCGCGGACGGCTCGGCGCTGCTGCACCACGCGGCCGAGGCCGACTGGCCCTGGCCCGAGCCGCGGCTGCGCTACGCGAACGGCTGCCTCCCGGAGGCGCTGCTCGCGGCCGGCGCGGCGCTCGGCGACCCCGTGCTGCTCGCGCGCGGGTTCCATCAGCTGGCGTTCCTGCTCGCGCTCGAGTCCGGCGAGAACGGCCTCTCGGTCTGCGGAGTCGCCGGCCGCGGCCCCGGCGAGACCGGCGCGCTCTTCGACCAGCAGCCGATCGAGGTCGCGGCGCTCGCGGCCGCCTGCGCCCGCGCGCTGACGATCGAGGAGGACCCGCTCTGGCGCGACGGCCTGGCCGCGTGCTGGGCCTGGTTCCGCGGGGTCAACGACTCCGGGACCGTGATGATCGACCCGGTCACCGGCGCCGGCTACGACGGCCTGACGCCGACCGGCCGCAACGAGAACCGGGGCGCGGAGTCGACCATCGCCGCCCTGCACACCTCGCTCGTCGTCCGCCGCACGGAGCCCGCGCAGGCGGCCGCGGCGTGACGGACCTGCCAGGAATCGCGGGCCTGCGCGTCGGGATGCTCGCTCCCGTCGCCTGGCGCACCCCGCCGCGGCACTACGGACCGTGGGAGCGGGTGGCGAGCCTGCTCACCGAGGGCCTGGTGCGCCGCGGGGTGGACGTGACGCTGTTCGCGACCGGCGACTCCGCGACCGCGGGCCGCCTGGAATCGACGGTGCCGCAGGGCTACGCCGAGTCCGGCGCGGACGGCCGCGTCCAGGAGTCGCTGCACATCGCGCACGCGCTCGCCCGCTCGCGCGAGTTCGATCTCGTGCACAACCACCTCGACTGGCTGCCGCTGGCGCTCGCCGCGCAGTGGCCGGTACCGCTGGTGACGACGGTGCACGGCTTCTCCGGCCCGGGCATCCTGCCCGCGTACCGCGAGGCGCTGCGGCACCCGCTGACCGCGAACCTGGTCTCGATCTCGGAGAGCGACCGCGCGCCCGAGCTCGACTACGTCGCCACGGTGCACCACGGGATCGACCTGTCGGAGCTGCCGTTCTCGGACGGGCCCGGCGACGCCCTGGTGATCCTCGGCCGCATCCACCCCGACAAGGGCACGGCGGAGGCGGTGCGCATCGCCGCCGGCGCGGGCCTGCGCCTCGTGATCGCGGGCATCGTGCAGGACGAGCGCTACTGGCGCGAGGAGGTCGAGCCGCACGTGGACGGCGACCGCGTGGTCTACGCGGGCTCGGTCGGGCCGGCCGAGCGCGCGGCGCTGCTCGGCTCGGCGGTCGCGCTGCTGCACCCGATCGGCTTCGACGAGCCGTTCGGCCTGTCGGTGGTCGAGGCGATGGCCTGCGGCACCCCCGTGATCGCGTACCGGCGCGGATCGATGCCCGAGATCGTCGACGAGGGCGTGAGCGGCTTCGTCGTCGACTCGGCGGCGGAGGCGGTCGCCGCGGTGCCGCGTGCCCGCCGGCTCGACCGCGCACGGGTCCGCGAGACGGCCGTCCGCCGCTTCGCCGTCGAGCGGATGGTCGACGACTACCTCCGCGTGTACGCGCGGGTGCTGGGGCGCTGACCCCCGCGCCCCCCGCGAGATGCCACTTATGACGCGATTCCACGGCGTGTCGAGCTCATAAGTGGCATCTCGCGCGGAGGGTGTCGAGGTGCCTCCGATCGCGATCCGCCCCTACGCCGAGTCCGACGCCGCCGGAACCCTGGCCGTCTTCCTCGCCGCCGTCACCGAGACGGCCGCCGCCGACTACTCCCCCGAGCAGATCCGCGCCTGGGCCGGCGAGCGCGACGTGCCGACCTGGCACGCCGCGATGCTGACGCGGAACGCCTTCGTCGCGATCATCGACGGCGAGCTCGCCGGCTTCTCGGACGTCAGCGCCGACGGGTACATCGACATGATGTTCGTCGCCCCGCGCTTCCTCCGCCGCGGCGTCGCGACCCGCCTGCTCGCCGAGGCGGAGTCGCAGGCACGGGACGCGCCGGAGCTGTCGGCGGACGTGAGCATCACCGCGCGCCCCTTCTTCGAGCACCACGGCTTCGTCGCGGTCGCCGAGCAGTACCCGGTGCGCGCGGGCGTGGAGCTGGTGAACTGGCGGATGGTGAAGCGGCGCGGGTGAGGCGCGGCGCGGATCAGGCGCCACCGGCCTCCGGTCGGACATCGACGCGTCTATCGTCCGTCCATGCGAGTGGGCGTCTACATCGATGGGTTCAACCTCTACTACGGAGCGCGCCGGATCTGCGGCCGCGGCACACCGGGGTGGCGCTGGCTCGACCTGCGCGCACTCGCCGCGGGCCTCCTCACCGGTCCCGGCGCAGGATGGGGTGCGGTATCGAGCACGCGCATCGTCTTCTGCACCGCACGCGTCAGCGGGGCCTCTCATCCGCAGGGGCAACGCGATCAGGACACCTACCTCCGTGCACTGCAGCGGCATGGATCCATCGACGTCCTCGCTCTCGGGAGCTACGTCTCGCGGGTAGCGACCGCTCCACTCGCGACGCCGGACCGACGCGGGCGACCGGTCCTCAGCACCCCCTCCTGGCCGCTGATGATCAGGGACCGGGACGGAGCCGACGCCCCGGGAGCCACCTTCATGGCCTCGATCGCCCGACGGGAGGAGAAGGGATCCGACGTGAACGTCGCCTCGCACCTCCTGATCGATGTGCTGGAACGCTCGGTCGACGCGCCGTCGTCATCAGCAACGACAGCGATCTCGAGTTCCCCATCCGCGAAGCGCGTCGTCGAGTGCCGGTCGGGGTGGTCAACCCCACTCCCGCCTACCGCGCCGGCGCGCTCGCGGGAGAACCCGGCGAGGGTGCGGGCGGTCACTGGTGGTACGAGCTGACCGACCACGACCTTCGGAGTTCGCAGCTTCCCGAGCGGATCGACAGGCTCTCCCGACCAGACGGTTGGTGACAATCCGGCGCCACGTCGCCGCCCGCAGGCGGCGTTCGTCTATGCTTTTCGAATACCACCCGGCCCCTCTGGGGCCGGGTTTTCTCTTTGTCCCGAGCGGAGGACGCCGGGTCAGGCCGTCTCGGGCGCCCGCAGCGTCGGCGGCGCCAGACCCTCGGCCGCCAGCAGCCGGGCCGCGCCGAGGGTCGCGAGGTCGTCGCCGTGCGCGCCGATCAGCTGCGCGGCCAGCGGCAGGCCCGAGGTCGCGCCGAGACCGATCGGGAGCACCGTCGACGGGCCCATCGCGAGGTTCGCCAGGCAGCTCCAGCGGCCGATCGCCCGGCGGTCGGCCTCGGCGAGCGGGAACGCGGGCGCCGCGAACGGCACCACCGGCGCGAGCACGACGTCCACCCCGGCGATGGCCCGCTCCCACTCCGCGCGCAGCCGCAGCTGCTCGTCCCAGTCGGCCCACACCTGCGCCACAGGGGCGCCCGGGCCGCCGGGGTAGCTGATCTCGTGCAGGACCAGCCGGTCGAAGAGCGCCTCGGCCTCCGCGGTGCCGAGCACGGACGGCCCGAGATCGACCACCGTCGCGCCGGCGGCGCGCAGTCGCTCGGCGAGGCCGGCGAGCGCCGCCGCCGTCTCGTCGTCGACCGGTGCGCTCTCCTCCGCGAGCCACAGCCCCACGGTCAGCTCGCTCAGCCGGGAGAACCGCGGCTCGGGCAGCGCGAGCCGCCACGGCCCGGAGGAGACCGACCCGGCGAGCACCGCGAAGAGCGCCGCGGTGTCGTCGGCGCTCCGGGCGATCGGCCCGGCGGCGGACGCGGAGGGCTCGAGCCGGGTGCCGACCGGCCAGGGCAGGTGCCCGCGCTTGGAGATCACTCCGCTGCTCGGCCGGTGCCCGCAGACGCCGTTCCAGGCGGCCGGCACGCGGATCGACCCGGTCAGGTCGCTGCCGAGATCGCCCCAGGACAGGCCGGACGCGACCGCGGCGGCGGACCCGCCGGAGGAGCCGCCCGCCGTCAGCTGCGCGCCCCACGGATTGACCGCCCGGCCGTGCAGCGCGCCGGCGGTGTCGAACGAGTCGAGGAACGGCGGCACCGCCGTCTTGCCGAGGATCACGGCGTCGGCGGCCCGCAGCGCGGCGACCGCCGGGGCGTCCGCGACGGAGCGGTGCACGCTCTCGGCGGTGCCGACGCTGCCGTCGAGCCCGGCGACGTCGAACGAGTCCTTCACCGTGAGCGGGACGCCCGCGAGCGCCCCGAGCGGCTCGCCCCGCCGGCGGCGCTCGTCGACCGAGGCGGCGGCGCGAAGGACCGCCGCCTCGTCCCACGCCACGACCGTGCCCGACTGCGCGGCGACCGCGGCGAGCCGATCGGCGGCGACCTCGACGGCCGACACGGCGCCGACGGCGAGCGCGGCGCGCAGCTCGGCGATGCTCCCGACGCTCACGCCCCGGTGCTCGCGACCGCTGCCCGCTTCAGCAGGCGCCCCGCCGCCGCGTCCGCCGCGAGCCGCGCGACGCACGCCTCGAAGTCACCGAGGACGACGGTGCTCGACGAGGACAGCATCAGATTGAACGGCGCGCCGAAGTTCTCGACCGTGAAGCCGTCCGCGTCGGTGAAGCCGCCGGCGCCGTCGGGGGTGACCGGGCCGAAGAAGTCGCGGGTGCGCTCGACCGCGGTGGCGCCGTCGGAGGCGTAGACGTAGCTGGCCTTGCCGCGCGCCACGGCGTAGCCGACCTCGAAGCAGGTGCCCGCGTCGGGATCCGGGCCGCGGAAGTGGTTGAGGTTGGCGAGGATCGCGTCGGCGCGCTCGATCATCGCGATGTTGTTCGCGTAGATCAGATCCGCGAGCGCCTCGCCCTCGAGCGCGGGCCCCTGGTCGGCGTCGGCCTGATCGGCGTCGGCGCCCTTGTCCAGCGGCGAGATCGGCTCGAGCCCGTAGCGGCGGCAGGTGGCGCGCATCCGCTCGGCGAGGGCCGGCCCGTCGGGCGCGAAGACCTCGAAGCCGGCGAGGTAGACGCCGACAGCGGGCGTGGCGGGGGTGGTCATGGTGGTGGTGGTCATGGCGGTGCCTCTTCCGTGATCGCGACAGCAGGATCGGGAATGTCGCGATGACGAGGAGCCCCGCCTGTCGTTTTTCCCGTGCCCGTCGACCCTATGCGGCGGCGGATCACCGACTCGTTTCGCCAGGTTTCGGGCGCGTAAACCTTCCGTCGTCGGTTCGTCGGCGCGAGCAGCGGCCGCATAGGGTCCTTCGGAGACGGTCCCCTGATCCGTCGCCCGCGGCCGTCCCGCCGCCGCCCCGCCCCGCCCGAGGAGTCCCGCCGTGCCCGAGTCCACGCCCCTGCACCGCCTCAGCGGTGCCTGGCGTCTGGGCACCTGGCGGCTCTCGAACTCGCGCGCGCCCGCCGCGGGCTGAGCCGGCACCACCCCTCCTTCGCGCACCGACGGCTCCGTCGTGCGCGCTCCCGACCGCGCCCTGCCGCGGTCCGTCGCGGACGCCTCCAGCGCGCCCGCACCTCCTCTCGAGCGCTCCGCGCTCCCCTCCCCGTGAAGGTCGTCATGCCCGCACCCCTGCTCCGCCGCGCTCCCCGCGCCGCCCTCGCCCTCCTCGCCGGCGCCTGCACCGTCGGTCTCCTCGCCGGCTGCGCCGGCTCCGACAGCTCCGCGTCCGAGGGCGGCGGCACCCAGGCCGCCACCCTCCAGCTGGGCTGGATCGCCAACGTCGAGAACATGGGCCCGTTCATCGGCGAGCGCGACGGCGACTACGCCGACGCCGGCGTCGACATCACGATCACGCCCGGCGGCCCGAGCACGACCGTCGAGCCGCTGGTCGCCAGCGGCAAGGCACTCGTCGGCCTCTCCTCGGCCGACGTCGTCGCCCGTGCCCGCAACGAGGGCGCGCCGCTGGTCATCGTCGGCGCGACTCTCCAGGTCAACCCGATGAGCATCATGTCGCTCGCCTCGTCGCCCGTGAACACGCTCGACGACCTGGTCGGCTCGCGCCTGTGCATCCAGACCTCGGGCGTCTCGATCATGGACGGCATCCTCACCGCCAACGACATCGAGCCCTCGGACGTCGAGTACGTGACGGCCGACTTCGACCCGTCGCCCCTCGTCGCGGGCGACTGCGACGCCTTCGTCTCCTTCCTCAACAACCAGCCGGTCACTCTTAAGCTGCAGGGCATCGACACCGTCGCCTTCCCGCTGAGCGACTACGGCTACGAGGCCTGGGGCAACGTGCTCTTCACCACGGAGGAGGCGCTCGCCGACGAGACGCAGCGCGCCGCCGTGAAGGCCGTCGTCGAGGGCACCATCGCCGGCTGGACCACCGCGCTCGCCGATCCCGACGACGCGGCCTCCTACGTCGTCGACGGACCCGGCAAGAGCCAGAACCTCGACCTCGAGCAGCAGAAGCTCGCCGCGGAGGCGTTCGTCCCGCTCGTGCAGACCGCCGAGACCGAGCAGAACGGCCTCCTCACGATGAGCCCCGAGGGCATCGCCGCGAACATCGCGACCCTCGAGGGCCAGGGCGTCGAGGGCGACCTCGACTCGCTCTTCGACACCTCGATCCTCGACGAGATCCACGCCGGCTGACGCCGCGCCCACCCTTCTCCACCGACACGCTCCTCCTGAAAGCGAGACCTCCCATGCCCGTGCACTTCTCCGAAGACCCCTGGACCCGCGTCACCTCCGTCCGCGGCTACCCCGCCGACGAGCTCATCTCGACCCTGCAGAAGTCGATCCGCCGCGGCGACACCCAGCTCGCGCTGCTCGTCGGCCGCGAGATGTTCGAGTCCAGCGCCGACCTCGAGGAGATGATGTGGGCCCGCCTCAACGTCGTCTCCTGCGAGGACGTCGGCGACGGCAGCTACTCCGAGCCCGTCGTCGTCAACAGCCTCTACCTGATGCACCAGCGCCTCGACCGCTCGTTCGGCGACCGCTGGCTGTTCGCGACCCACGCGATCCGCTTCCTCTCCGAGCGCACCAAGGACCGCACCTCGGACGAGCTCGCGAACCTGACCATGCACCTCATCAACGCGTCCGAGAAGCCGTTCGAGATCCCGGAGTACGCGCTCGACGTGCACACCCGGCGCGGCCAGCTCGCCGGCCGCTCGGTCGACGACTTCTGGGGCGACGGCGGCGGCTCCGAGCTGGTCAACGAGGTCGCGGGCCGCGACAGCGCGCTGAAGGACGAGATCCTCCGCCTCCGCGCCGCCGGGGAGTGGAAGGCGTGACCCTCGGCCTCTCCGCCGCGGGCGTCGTCAAGGAGTTCGACGTCGGCCGCGGCACGGTGCGCGCGCTCGACGGCGTCGACCTGGAGACCCGGGAGGGCGAGTTCACCGCCCTCCTGGGGCCCTCGGGCTGCGGCAAGTCGACGCTCCTGCGGATCTTCGCCGGTCTCGAGGGCGTGAGCGGGGGCGTCGCGCAGCTGCACGGCGCCGATCCCGAGCGCGCCCGGATCGACCACCGCGTCGGAGTGGCGTTCCAGGACTCGGCGCTGCTGCCCTGGCGCAGCGCCGCGTCCAACATCGCGCTCGCCTACGAGGTGTCGGGGCGGCGCACCGACCGCGCCGCGATCGCCGCGCTGATCGAGCTGGTCGGCCTGACCGGCTTCGAGAAGGCCAAGCCCGCGCAGCTCTCGGGCGGCATGCGCCAGCGGGTGTCCCTCGCCCGCGCGCTGGCCATGGAGCCGGACGCGCTGCTGCTCGACGAGCCGTTCGGCGCCCTCGACGAGGTCACCCGGCACCGGCTGAACCTGGAGCTGCAGCGGATCTGGACCGAGCGCGCGACCACGACGCTGCTCGTCACCCACAGCATCAGCGAGGCCGTGTTCCTGGCCGACCGTGTCGTGCTGATGGCGGCGCGGCCGGGCCGGATCGTCGAGATCGTCGACATCGACCTGCCGCGCCCGCGCACCGCGGAGCTGCAGCAGACGCCGGAGTTCCACGCCTACTGCGACCGGCTCTCGCGCGGACTGTTCGGCGAGACGATCGCGGCGGGAGTGCCGCGGTGACGGCGCTCGCCCCGGCGGCGCGGCCGAGCACCCGCACCAGCGCCGTGCTGATCCGCCGTCGGCCGCGCGGCGCCGTCGGCCGCGTGGTCCCGATCCTCGGGCTGATCGCGCTGTGGTGGCTCGTCGCGCTGGTCGCCGCGCCCCTGCGCGTCGTCCCGACGCCGTGGGCTGTGGTGGCGGCGTTCGTCGACGACCTGTCCGTGCTGCCGATGAACGTCGGCGCGACCCTCGCCAACGCCGGGATCGGCTACGTCGTCGGCAACGCGGTCGCGGTGCTCGCCGCGATCCTGTTCGTCCAGGTCCCGTGGACCGAGCGGGTGCTGCTCCGGATCGCCGTGATGAGCTTCTGCGTGCCGCTGGTGGCGATCACGCCGATCCTGGTCGTGGTCTTCCCGGGCGACATGCCCAAGCAGATCCTGGCCGGGCTGTCGGTGCTGTTCACCACGCTCGTGTCCTGCCTTCTCGGCCTGCGCTCGGTGAACGGCGCGACGGTGGACCTCGTCCGCTCGATGGGCGGGTCGGACCGCGTCGTGCTGCGGAAGGCTCGGCTGACGGCGATGCTCCCCGGCCTCTTCGCCGGTCTGCAGATCGCCGCACCCGCCGCGATCCTCGGCACCATCCTCGGCGAGTACCTCGGCGCCTCCCGCGGCCTCGGCGTGATGCTGGTGCAGGCGCAGTCGTCGTTCCAGGTGCCGCGGACCTGGGCGGTCGCGCTGACGATGTCGGCACTGGCCGGGCTCGTCTACTTCGCGGCGGGACTGATCGGCCGCGCCGCCACTCCGTGGGTCTCGCGCGACGTCTCGACCGCGGTCGGCCAGAGCATCGCGACCGCGTCGGGACTGCGCGGCGGCCGGAGCGCCGTCACGGCGCTCCTCGGGCTGCTCGGCTCGATCGCGGTGGTCGTCGCGGTCTGGTGGGGCGCGATCCTGGCGTTCGACCTGTCGCCGTACTTCGCGAAGACGCCGCTGGACGTGCTGACCCACCTCTTCGCGGCTCCCGACGCCGCTGCGAACCGCGGGCTCATCCTCGACGGCCTGGCCATCACGCTCCGCGACGCCGGGGTCGGCTACGTCATCGGCACCGCGCTGGCCTGCCTCGTCGCGGTGGGGATCGTGCTGTCCCGCTGGGTCGAGCGCACGGTGCTGCCCGCCGCCGTGGTGATGCGCTCGATCCCGCTGGTCGCGATGACCCCGCTGCTCGCCCTGGTCTTCGGGCGCGGGCTGCTCGGCGTGACGGTGATCGTCTCGCTGGTGACCTTCTTCCCGACGCTGGTGAGCGTCGCGGCCGCCCTGCGCGCCGCGCCGGTCCTCGCCTGCGACCTCGTCGTCTCGATGGGCGGCTCGACCGCGATGGTGACCCGCAAGGTCCGCCTGCTCTACGCCCTGCCCGCGATCTTCGCCTCTGCGCGGATCGCCGTGCCGGGCGCGTTCGCCGGTGCGACGCTGGCGGAGTGGCTCGCGACCGGCGAGGGCCTGGGCAGCATGCTCGTCCGCGACTACGCGGCCTCGCGCTTCAGCGCGCTGTGGTCGGAGACGGTGGTCGTCGTCGCGGTCGCCGTCGCGCTGTACGCGCTGGTGAGCGTGGTGGAGCGGCCCGTGGTGCGGCGCTTCGCGGCCGGGCAGGGGTGACGGGGTGAGGGGCCGGGCGGGGCGGATCGAGTGAGGGCCTGACGCCCCCCAACAGGGGGGCCCTCTGCCGGTGCCCATTGCCGAGGCGGTGGCCGTCTCGCTAGCTTTCGAGCACCGATCCGTTCCCCTGTCGACCCCGACACCCCGCCCGCGACGCCGCGGCCGCGAGGGAGGAGGGATCGCGACGAGGGACCGGAGCGGCCCGATCCGCCCTCTCGAGAAAGGCGACACGATGTCGTCATCGCTCCACCTCTCCTGCACGCCGACCGCCGCGGTGGTGGCACTGTGAGGGCCCCGCGCCGCTCACGGGTCGCCCTGATCGCCGCCGCGGTGATCGCCGGCACCGTCGGCCTCACGCCCGCCCTCAGCGCCGCCGCCGCCCCCACCGCCTCGACGGACGTCACCTGCACCGACGGCGCCCCCGTCAGCGCTGTCGTCGCCGGCGACACCGGCGGCCCGGTCGCCGGCACGGGGGCCACGAACCTCGGACTGGCCGTCAACGGCACGACCGCCACCCAGACGACCGTCCCGGCGACCGGCGGCCCGTTCGCCTTCGCCCCGGTGCCCGTCAAGACGGGCGACCGCCTCGTGGTCTGGGCCGGCAGCTCGGCCAACGTGCAGTACAGCTACGACGTCACCGCCGCGTCCTGCGACGACGGGACGACGCCCACGCCGACCCCGACCGCCACCGGCACCCCGACGGCCACGCCGACCGCCACGCCGACCGCGACGCCCACCGCCACGCCGACCGCGACCCCCACCGCCACGCCCACGGCGACTCCGACCGCCACGCCGACCGCGACTCCCACGCCCGGTGGCCCCGTGGTCGTCACCCGCATCGCCGGCGTCGACCGTCAGGACACCGCGGCGAAGGTCTCGGCCGCGACGTTCAAGGCGAACGTGCCGGTCGTCTTCATCGCCACCGGCGGCAACTTCCCCGACGCCCTCGCCGCGGCACCCGCCGCCGCGAAGCAGAACGGCCCGCTGCTGCTGGTCGACCAGGACTCGATGTCGCAGCCGGTCCGCGACGAGCTGCGCCGCCTCAAGCCGAGCAAGATCGTCGTCGTCGGCTCGAACCTGAGCGTCAGCGACCGCCTCGTGACCGAGCTGGCCGCCTACGCGAAGACCGGCGAGGTCCAGCGCATCGGCGGCGTCGACCGCTACGACACCGCGGCGAAGCTCGTCGAAGCCGCGTTCCCGAAGGGCTCCTCGCAGGCCTGGCTCGCCACCGGTGAGAAGTTCCCCGACGCCCTCGCCGCGGCTGCCGCGGCCGGCTCGGTCCGGGCGCCCGTCCTCCTGGTGAACGGCGGACTCAGCGCCGTCGACGACACCACCCGCTCCCTGGTGCAGGGCCTCGGCGTCAAGAAGCTGACCATCGCGGGCGACCCGCTCTCGGTCAGCACCGGCATCGAGAACTCGTTCCGCATCACGCCGATCCGCATCGGCGGCGTCGACCGCTACGACACCTCGGTCCAGCTGAACCGCGCCGCCTTCACGGCCGCGTCGACGGTCTACCTCGCCACCGGCGAGAAGTTCCCCGACGCCCTCTCCGGAGCGGCCGCCGCCGGCTTCACCCGCAACCCGCTCTACACGGTGAAGCCCGACTGCGTCCCCCAGCCCGTCCTCGACGACATCAAGAGCCTCGGCGCCACCAGCGTCGTGCTGCTCGGCGGGACCGGCACCCTCTCCGACGGAGTGGCGAGCCTGACGGCCTGCCGCTAGCCACCCGCCGCCCACCCGGCCGCTCACTCGCCCGAGAAGGCTCGTTCCCCACCCGGAGAACGAGCCTTCTCGGGCGAATCAGTTCCATTGGAAGCGAAACGGCAGGAGCCCCCGGTTGAGGGGCCATTCGGCTAGGCGCACGATGACGCCTACCTCCAGGGAAGGTAGCCGAATCACTCACGAGTCGCGCGGTGGCCAACTATCTTCACCGGTTGTCGGCGACGCGGCCGTGACGCCTGCTACGCGGCAACAAGCGTCGAGCCGCCCTTCGCGCGGCGCTTTGGAGCGAGGCGGAGGTGGGGCGAGGTGCCCGAAAAAACTCGATCAGCATCGAGCCGAACGGCAATCGAGTCGCTCAGCGCGCGCACTACCGCTCTGACCGCTCTCCCTATTGACCACTCGAGGTGAGCCGTTAAAGATCGCTAAGCCTGAGCAGGCAAATCTGCGTCTTGCGCCGGACGATGTCCGGGCTTGGTCAGCTCGAGGCTCGCCAGGTGTTTCTGCAGGCGCTTGGACATCGGGAGGAATGTAGCAAAGGTCAGCCCACCCGAGAAGACGGCTCCCACGATCGGAACAAATTTTGCGACGCCGCTCGCGAACAGCTGCTTGGTCATGCTCACGCCAAGGAACCCTGCGACCTTCTTCACGACCGGGTACAAGACGCCCTTAGTCAACGCCTGCTGGGGGAGCTTCTTGAGCATCTGCCCGGCGATCATAGCCGAGGCCTTCGATACCCCCGCCTGAGCAAGTTGCACGCCGAACATCACGCCAACGAACAATGTGAGCATGCCTTCGGTGGCTTCGTCGACCTCTTCCCCCTCCTCCACAAAGAGATTCGGCCAGCTATAGATGTAGGCAAGCTTCTGAGCAATGCGTAGAACGTGGCCAAAATACTGCGCCATATCAGCTGGAACGGTTCCGACCATCGCAAGCCCTCCGGGAATCCCGGCGATGGTAGATATGCCCGTCACCTTGCTGGTCTCGTACGAGATCGACGTGTTCGCAGCATTCTGGATCACGGAAAGAGGGATACCGGCAGCCGCCGGACTCTCCGCGATCGCTGCCTGGATCTGCTCATCAGTGCAGTAACGGTTTAGTGCAGAGCGCAAATAAGCTGCCCGGTCGATACGGACGCCGGGCAACCTTGCTGCGGCATCCAGGACCTGGGTGAACTTGGTGCTTGCAGTGTCTAGAGATGCATCGGCCATTGCCTGAGCCTACCCGGAAGCGAATGCTTCAAACATTACGGAGGGCGGCTGGATCTGCAATCTTCAACGCAGACGAGCAAGTTCATCTCAATACCAGCGAGATCGACGTCTCGACTCACCCCGTGGGCACCACCCAACCCCCCTGACCCCCCTGTCCGCTTCCGGACACGTCCGCAAGCGGCTCTTCCGTCGGCGGCCGCGCGGCGTCAGACTCGACCGATCCCCTCTGCGTCCGCGGCAGCGCAACTCCCGCACCCACTTCAGGAGTCCCGCCCGTGAGCACGAGCGCACCCCAGGCCTCCGCCGCGACCGAGGCCGAGACCGGGACCGACGGAGCCGAGACCGCAGCCGCAGCCCGCCGTCCGCTCCGCGCCTGGCTGAGCCAGGGCTCCTACGGCCCCACCGATCTCACGCGGCGCGGCGTCCTGCTGGTCGTCGTGTCGGTCCTCGCCGTGCTCGTGCCGGTGGTGACCCTCACGCTGCTCGACGTCGACTCGCACGTCTCGCTGAAGGTCTGGATACTGGCCGTCACCGTGATCGCGCTGCTCGGGGCGCTGCTGCGCGTCGTCGCGGACATGCGGCCCGGCCCCCGCAGCGATCTCGACCGGGCCGGCAAGGCGGTCGGGGCGGTCGCGGCGCTGTTCACCGCGCTCGCGGTCATCATCGACTGGAGCCTGCTGCACCTGTAGCGGGGCAGCGCGGAGGGATCCGCGCTCAGGACTCGGGCAGGAACCGCACCGGCAGATCCGCGATGGACAGCCCGGACTCGCGCAGAGCCTCCTCGACAGCGGCGTGCTCACTCTCGGGGGCGGTGACCTGGACCTTGTCGACGCCGTCCGTCTGCGTGCCGTCGCTGCTGTCGGAGAAGCCCGTCACGCCGTGCCGCCCCAGCAGCTCGGCGAGCAGTGCCGCGTAGCGCTCCTGCTACCCCGACCGGACCAGCGCGCTGATCGTCCAGCTGCACAGGGTCGCCCCGCCGACCGCGAGACCGGTCGCGGCGACCGCCGCCAGGGGGAGCCACCACCGCCCCGTCATCCGACCAGGGTGCCTCGCCGGCGCCCGTCCCACCGGCGCGGAGGGCCGCGCTCGGGCGAACGCGGGGTGAGCGGACGTCGCCGGGCACAATGGGACGGTGCCGCCCACCTCCGCCGACCCGCGTCCGGATCCGCAGCCGGACCCCGCCGCCGATCCGCGCGACGACGTGGCCGGCGACGGCCGCGACGAGACCGAGAACGAGCGGCTCGACCGCAACTGGAGCGAGATCCTGCAGGAGCTGCGGGTCATCCAGACCGGGACGCAGATCCTCACCGGGTTCCTGCTGGCGATCGCCTTCCAGCAGCGCTTCGAGGACCTCGACCTCTTCCAGACCGACGTCTACCTGGTGCTGATCAGCGGCTCGGTGCTCGCGACCCTGCTCGGGCTCGCGCCGGTCAGCCTGCACCGCGAGCTGTTCCGCCGCCGGGCGAAGCGGACGCTGGTGCGGGCGGCCGACGTCCTGCTGCGGCTGACGCTGATGGCGGTGGCGCTGGTGCTCGTGGGAACCGTGCTGCTGATCTTCGACGTCGTCACGACGCGGCCGCTCGCGATCACGATGGCGTCGGTCACGGCGGTGCTCATCGTCGGCATCTGGCTGGCGCTGCCGTGGCGGATCCGGCGGCGCGGGTAGGCGCACGGCGATTGCAGGGGGGGGTGGATCTCGATACGCCCGCTCCGCGGGCTACTCGATCAGCATGAAGGCGCGGATCTCGATACGCGCGCTGCGCGGGCTACTCGATCAGCATGAAACGGGCGGGCCGGCCATGCCGGTCGAGCAGCGCGCAGCGCGTGTCGAGACCCGCATCGGCGCAGGATGACGGATGCGCGGCGCGCGCCCCGCCCGGGCCGACCGCGCCGTCGCGCCAGTCGTCTGCGCATCCCCGCCAGTGCCGGGGCTTGCGCCCACCGCTCGGCACTGGAGCGCCACCGCCTCGCCCGCCGCCCGCTGTCGCGGCCCGTCCCCCGCCGCTCCCCCGCGCTGACCGCGACGACTCACTGATCCCGCGGTCCGACGCCACCACTCGCGCCCGCCCGCAGCGCGCCCGCCGCCCAGCCCGCGCGCCGCCGCCGCCGCGCGTCGCCATCGGTGACCACTCGCCGCTGAGCGCACCCTGTGCGCCGCCTGAGAGCACGTCACTGGATTGGACCTGCGCGTGCCCAATCCGGGGGTCAAGGCGCGTCGACCTGAACCGTATCTTGATGCCTGCTCCACCCGGACCGCCCGCTGGAGCAGCCCGGAGGGATCGGATCATGACGGAAGTGCGCGCGCTCGCCCGCCACCGTCACCCCACTCCGCAGACCCCGACCTCGGCAGCACCGCGCCCGCTCGCCCTGACGCTGATCCTCGTCCTGCTCGCCGCCGTCCTCGTCGTCCTGCCCGCGCCGCGCGCGGAGGCCGCCACCGTCCTGCTCCAGGAGGGCTTCGGCGGCACGAGCGTCGTCGACCCCGCCTGGCAGGCCCTCGACAGCGCCTGCATCACCCGCGCCACGACGGCGCCGCCCGCCGGCACCTCGACCCTCGGCGTCTGCGCCAACCGCACGCAGGCTCCCGCCGCCGCGACCACCCCCGGCTTCCTGCAGCTCACCGACACCCGCACCAACGCCAAAGGCGGCGCGGTCTTCAACCGCCCGATCCCCGCGACCGGCGGCCTCGACGTCCAGTTCGACCAGTACCAGTACCAGGCGGCGCTCGGCCTGCAGGGCGCCGACGGCATCGGCTTCTTCCTCACCGACGGCTCGCGCAGCCTCACCGCTGCGGGCGCTCCCGGCGGCTCGCTCGGCTACGGCCAGTCCACGACCGTCGACGGCGTGAACGGCGGCTACCTCGGCATCGGCCTCGACGTCTTCGGCAACTTCTCCAGCACCGGCGGCGGTCTCGGCGCGGGCTGCGCCACCCCGCCCACTCCTCCGGGCACGACCGCCAACCGCATCGTCGCCCGCGGCCCCGGGCAGGGCAAGACCGGCTACTGCTACATCGCGGGCACCGCCCCGCCCGGAACACTCGCCTCCCTCCGCCCGACCGTCAACCTCAGCGACACGAGCGCCCCCGGCACCGGCGCCGGACGCACCATCCGCGTCACCGTCTCGTCGGCCGCGTTCCCGGTGGTCACCGTCTACTACGGCGCCACGGCCGGCATGGCCGCCGCCTCGCTCACCCAGGCGCTGCAGTTCACGATGACCACCGCCGCCCCCTCCACCTACAAGCTCGGCTTCACCGCGTCGACCGGCGGATCGAGCGACACCCACCTGATCCGCAACGTCTCGGTCTCCTCCATCAACGACCTCGACGACATCTCGCTCGTCAAGCAGATCGACCGCACCACGACCCAGCCCGCCACCTACAACGAGGGCTCGGTCATCCCCTACCAGTTCGTCGTCACGAACGGCTCGGTCACCGGCACGCTCAGCGGTGTCGCCGTCTCCGACCCGAAGGTGCCGACCGTCACCTGCCCGACGACCACCCTCGCCCCACTCGCGTCGGTGATCTGCACCGGCAGCCATACCGTCACCGCGGCGGAGGCGGTCGCCGGGAACCTCGTCAACACGGCGACGGCCTCGGCCACCAAGACGACTCCGGGCCAGACGACCGTCACCGTCACGAGCCGCACCGCCACCGTCACCGCCCCGATCACCACGCCCGCCCCCGCGATCACCCTGGTCAAGTCCGGCGCCCTGACCGACACCAACGGCAACGCGCAGGCCGACGTCGGCGAGCAGATCGTCTACACCTTCCGCGCCACGAACACCGGCAACGTCACCCTGCAGAACGTCGCCGTCACCGACACGAAGGTCGCCTCGATCACCCCGGCGACCGCGACGATCGCCCCCACCGCGCAGGCCGTCTTCACCTCCGCCGCGTACACGGTGACCCAGGCCGACATCAACAGCGGCACCGCGATCCCCAACACGGCGACGGTCACCGGCCGCACCCTCGCGGCGAGCCCCACGACGGTCACGGCGAGCTCGAGCACCACCACGCCCATCCGCTACGCGCCGGCCCTGACGCTCACCAAGAACGGCGCGCTCAACGGCGCCGCCGCGGTCGGCTCGACGATCACCTACTCCTTCACCCTCGTGAACACCGGCAACGTGCCGCTGACGTCCGTGGCGATCGCCGACCCCAAGGTCACCGTGATCTACGGAGCCTGGCCCGGCACCGCCGGCCAGCTCGGCATCGGCCAGCAGGTCACCGCGACCGCCAGCTACCCGCTGACCCAGGCCGACGTCGACGCCGGCTCGGTCGTCAACACCGCCACCGCGACGGGCACCCCGCCCACCGGCGCCGCCGTCACCAGCACCGCCACCCGGACGATCACGCTCACCCGGGCCGCCGACCTCGCCTTCACCAAGACCGCCAACCCCGCCTTCATCAGCACCGCGGGCACCGTCGTCACGTACACCTTCCGCGCCACCAACACCGGCAACACGACCCTCACCAGCGTCGGGATCACCGACCCGAAGTCCGGCCTCTCGGCGCTGACCTTCAGCTGGCCCGGCACCGCCGGCCGGCTCACGCCCGGCCAGGTCGTCAGCGCGACCGCCACCTATACGACCACCGCGGCGGACGTGACGGCCGGCACGATCTCGAACACCGCGACCGCCACCGCGACACCGCCGACCGGCTCCGCGATCACCCGCACCGCCTCCGTCACGATCTCGGTGATCCCCGACCCGCTGCCCGACGCGGCGACGGTCGTCCAGGGCGGCTCGGTCGTCGTCGACGTGCTCGCCAACGACGGCGCCGCGGCGACCGGCGCGACCTTCTCCCGGGCTCAGCTCTCGGCGACCCCCAAGGTCGTCGGAGGTGCCGCCACCCCCGCCCCCGCGACCCCCGTCTTCGGCTCGGTCACCTGCGTCGACAGCGGCGCCACCCGCGGGCAGTGCACCTACCGCCCGATCGCCGCCTTCGTCGGCACCGACGTCTTCGACTACGCGCTCTCGGGCACCTACGGCACCTGGAACGTCCGCGTCACGATCACCGTGACCGCCCTCAACCACGCGCCGATCGCCCGCCCGGACCGCGCCGTCGCGACCGCCGGCGGCCCCGCCGTCACGGTCTCGCCGCTCGCCAACGACACCGACGAGGACGCCGGCACGACGCTGACCCTGAGCGCCGTCGGCACCGCGAGCAGCGGCACCTTCTCCTGCACGGGCGCGACCTGCACCTACACGCCGGCGGCGGCCTTCACCGGCACCGTGCCGATCGCCTACACCGCGAGCGACGGTGCGCTCACCGCGAGCAGCACGATCACGGTCTTCGTCGACCCCGCCCCGCTGGTCCCCCGCGGCTTCACCGACACCGACACGACGAGCGGCGCGATCGGCCTCGGCGCCTGGACCCGCTCCTCCGTCGTCGCCACCCCCGTCGCGAGCTGCACCGCGAACCGTCCGAGCACGCTCGTGAGCTGGTCCGCCGCACCCGGCGCCACCGGCTGGACCCTCGAGCGCCGCCTGGCCGGAGCGACGCCCGGCGCCTGGACCGTCGTCGCGACGCCCGCGGCGAGCGCCACCTCCTTCACCGACGACCGACTCGGCGAGGGCCGCAGCTACCAGTGGCGGGTCCGACCCGACCTGCAGCGCTGGCTCGGCACCGCGTCGGCCCCCTCGACCGCCGTCGCGCAGCCGGCCGTCGTCACCGCGAGGGGCTGCTGATGCCACGGCCGCCTCGCCCCACGAACCCTCCCATCCGTCCTGCACACGCCCGCGTGAGGGAGACCAGGCCCGCACCGGGCACCCATCTGAAAGGAACCGTCATGACCGCCACAGCCTCCACCGAGAACGACTCCCGCAAGCGCGCCCCCTGGAAGAGGATCGCCCTCACCGGCGGTGTCCTCCTCGCCGCGGGCGCCCTCGCCGGCGCCGGCGCCTTCGCCGTCTTCACCGACTCCGGCACCGCGGTCGGCAACGTCGACGCCGGCCAGACCGACATCAACGTCACCGGCGGCTTCACCGTCACCGACATCGCGCCCGGCGACACGATCCAGCGCCCGCTGACCCTCGTGCTCCCGAACGCGACCAACGACGGCGACCTCGTCTCCACCGTGCGCTTCTACCAGGACGTCACCTCGGAGACCGCCGGCACCGACGACCCGCTGCTCGCCGGCCCCGGCGAGTCGCTCGTCACCGGCACCGACGGCCTCGACTACCGCCTGCTGACCTGCACCGTGGCGTGGACCACCGCCGCGACCGCCCCCGCGGTGAACGGCCCGTACACCTGCGCCGGGACCACGACGACGACCGGCAGCGGCAAGCTGTCGACCATCGGCGGAGTCGCCAACGCCGCGAACTTCACGCCGGCGAACTTCGGCCTCACCCCCACGGCGACCGGCACCTTCCCGTCGGACGCCGGCGACGTCTCGCTGAACACGCTGATCGAGCTCGTGCTGCCCACCGCGGCCGACAACGACTACGAGAACGCCGCCGCGCAGATCACCTTCACCGCCGCCGCCATCCAGCGCGCCGGCATCCAGAAGTAGCCGACCGCTCCCGCCCCGGCGCCGTGCCCGCCCGCACGCGCGGCCGGGGCGGGAGCTCCCCCTCCTCTTCCTGCCCTTCTCCCCTCTCCCTCTTCTTCCCCCCTTCTTCCCCTCGGAGCCCCATGCCAGCCCTGCGCGCGATCGGCGCCGTCCTCGCGGCGGTCCTCCTCGCGCCCGCGGTGTCCGCGGCGTCGGTCGCTCCGCCCGCCGCCCTGCTCGACGTGCGCGAGCTGACGGCTCCCGCCGCCCTCACCGGCCTCGCCCCCGGCGACACCACCGAGTGGGCCGCCGAGGTCACCAACGTCGGCTCGTCGGCGCACCAGGTGTCGGTCGCCTTCGCGGTCGACGGCGGCGACGCGCTCGCCACGGACCCGCGCGCCGGGCTCCAGCTGGTCGTCGACCTCTGCCCCGCCGCCTTCACGATCGACGACGTCCTCGTCGCCGACGGCCGCTCCGTCGAGCGCTACCGCTGCCCCGAGGGCGTCGAGCCGATGGGCACCGGACCGGCCGCGTCGCTCGGCCGGCTCGACGGGTCCCGGGCGCTCGACCGCGGCGAGACCGTCGGCGTGCGGGTCCGCGTGAGCTTCCCGAGCGGATCGGGCAACGCGCTCGAGAGCACGTCGGCCGCCCTGCGCGTGCTCGTGCGCGAGACCGGGGCGATCGACGGCTCCGGCGCTCCCGGGGACGGCCCTTCCGGGAACGGCGCCCTCGGGAACGGCGGCCCGGGGAACGGCCTCGCCGTCACCGGCCGCGACGTCGGCGCCGCGCTGCTCGGCGGCCTGCTCGCCCTCGGCGCCGGGCTGCTGCTCGCTGCCACCGGCCGCCGCCGGAAGGAGGCTCGATCGTGAGCAGCACGGACAGGACCAGACCCGTCGCGAGCAGACCGGTCGTCACGGGCCTTCGCCGCCTCCTCGGCCTGGCCGTCGCGCTCGTCGCGATCGCGGGCATCGCCGTCTTCGTCGCGTCCGCCCTCGGCGTCGTGCGCCTCGTGCCCGTGCTCTCGAACTCGATGGCGCCGGACATGCCCGTCGGCTCGCTCGCCGTCACCCTCCCCGTCGACCAGGCCGCGGTGCGCGCCGGCGACGTGATCGTCTTCACCGACCCCGACGTGCCCGAGCGCCGGGTGATCCACCGCGTCACGCTCGTCTACTCCGAAGCCGAGGCCGCCGAGCTGCGCGGCTGGTCGCCGGGGCTCCTCGCGCTGACCACCAAGGGCGACAACAACCCGCAGGCGGACCCGTGGATCGTCACCATCGCGGATCAGCGGATCTGGCGCGAGGAGTCGGTCGTGCCGATGCTGGGCTGGCCGAGCATCGCGCTCGCGCAGCCCCAGGCGCGCTTCGCGTTCTTCGCGATCGGCGGCGCGCTCGTCGTCGGCGCCGTACTCGTCGTCATCTGGCGTCGACCCGCGGAGGTGCGGTCGTGAGCGGCACGGGCGCGACCCGCGCGCACGGCCGTCGGCGCGCGGTCCCGGTCCGCCGCCGCTCCCGCGCACCGCTCGCCCTCGCCGCGGCGATCGCGCTGGTGCTCGGCGCCGGCGCCTCCGCATCCGCTCTCTTCCTCGACCGCGCGACCGCCGGCGCCCAGGTCGGCGCCGGCACCGTCGTCGCGGAGTTCGACGCCACGGGAGTCACCACCGTGCAGGTCCCCGTCACCGATCTGCTGCCCGGCGGCACGGCCCGGCGCCTCGTCGACCTCACCAACGCCGGCACCGTCTCGATGGGCGCCCTGCAGCTCGCGTCCGCCGCCACGACCGTCGGCGCGAGCGCCTCCGACGGCCTGCAGCTCGCCCTCGAGCGCTGCTCGGTGGCCTGGTCGTCCGACGCCGCCACCTGCCCCGGCACCACGACCACCGTCGCGGCCGACCGCCCCGCCACGGTCCGCATCGACCTGCCCGCCTCCCCCGCCTTCGCCATCGGAGCGACCGATCACCTCCGCCTCACCCTCCGGCTCCCGGAGTCGTCCCCGTCCGCCGCGCAGAGCACCTCCGGCACCCTGACCCTCGCCGTCCTCGGCATCCAGGCCCCGGGCAAGCACCGCTGACGCCGCCGCCCCGGCCGGCGCCGGGTCTCCTCGGAGGAGCCGCCGCCGCCGCCCATGCTGGTCGAGTAGCCCCGACAGGGGCGTATCGAGACCCACCCTCCCCAGCACGGCGGGCCCGGCGACCCCACTCCAGGCGTCGCCGGATCTCGATACGCCCGCTCCGCGGGCTACTCGATCAGCATGGAGGGACGCGAGCTCCGCACAACATCAGCTGAGAAGGGGTGCCCTCCGCTGACAGAGGAGGCCCACCCGCCTCAGCTGATGTTCTGCAGCACCCACCACCGCCTGCACGCCCCCTGCCGGTCGAATAGCCCCGACAGGGGCGTATCGAGACCCACCGTGTCCCGGACGGCAGGCCACCTCTCGGCGTCGCCGGATCTCGGTGCGCCCGCTCCGCGGCCTGCTCGATCAGCAGGGCGGCTGCAGGGTCGCGAGCGCCTCGTCGAAGCTCTCCGCGGAGGCGAGCACGCCCTCCGGACCGATCGCGATCCAGCGGCCGCGATCGCGCAACAGCAGGCCGAGCTCCTCGGACGGCCGGCGGCGGGTGCGGCGCAGCTCGAGGACGAACGCGCCGGGACCGGTCTCGCGGATCTCCGGCGTCCGGCGATCGGGCAGTCTCAGCGGTACACGCTCCACTCCTTCTTCATCACGCGGGTCTCCTGGCCGTCGACCGCGACGATCCAGGCGCCGTCGGTCTTCGCCAGCACGCGGCCGCGCAGGTACTGCGGCTCCCAGCCGTCGGCACGGTGCACCCACTTCACGAAGCGGGCGAACCGGCCCGGCATCACGTCGTCTCTGGACATCTGGTCCTCCCCGTCGTCGGAGCCGCGCCCGCAGCCGTCGCGGGACGACGGCGTCTCCGGATGCGGCCGGATGACAGGACTGTAGGACGCGCTCAGCGGCCAGGAGGAGACCCTTGACGGAATCGCCGGCGTGGGCAACAGCTGTCGGGGAGCGCCCGGATCAGCGCCCGAGCAGCCCCAGGACGCGCCGCTTGAGCGGGTGCAGCCGGTACGCCGCGTACCGCACCGCCGGGTGCACCAGCGCGCGCAGCCGCCGCAGCAGCGTGCTCCGCGCGGCCACCGCCTCCGCGTAGATCGCCGCCTGGGTGCGCGCCGCCGCCGCGAGGCTGAAGCGCTCGACGACCACCTCGCGCCCGAGCGCGCCGAGCCGCTCCCGCTGCTCCGCGTCGGCCGCCAGCGGCGCGAGGATCCCGGCGAGGCGCCCCGGCCCGTCGACGCCGTCGCCGAGCGAGTACCAGCCGCCGTCGAGGAAGAACGGCAGGGACTCCGGCGTCAGCAGCCGCCAGAACGCCTTCTCGCCCTGCACGACCAGCGGCTTCGCGAACGCCATCCCCCGCAGCGCGGAGCTGCCCATCCCGAGCACGATGTCGGCGACCGCGTAGGCGTCGCGCGGGTCGAGCATCTGCCCGGTCAGCGTCACCAGCTCGCGCGAGCGCCCCGCGTTCACCCGGTCCGCCGCGGCCTGCAGCTCGCCGCGGACCGGGCCGTCGCCGACGACGATCAGCCGGAGCCGCGGCCCCTCGGAACCCCGCTCGGCGTCGAGCCGCCCGACCGCCTCGATCGCCGCGAGGATCCCCTCGCGCTTGAGGTCGACGACCAGCCGCGCCACCGTGACGACCGCGATCTCGCCGTCCTGCACGTCGAAGCGCGCCCGCAGCTCCGCCGTCCGCGCGGCGTCCTCGACCGGCGCGTTCAGCTCGGTGTCCACCGGCGGCTCGATCAGGTGCAGCGTCGGCCGGCGCCGCGACTCCTCCTCGAGCAGCTCGACCACGCCGACGATCATCGGGAACGCGGCCGGCACGAAGTCGGGCACCTCCGGCGAGAGCACCGTGGTCACCACGGGCACGCCGTCGATCAGGTGCGGCCCGAAGGCGGCGTCCATCGTCGGCGCCCACTCGTAGGCGTGGATCAGGTCGATCCGCCGCTCGCGGACGATCCTCCGCAGCCGCGCCATGCTCCGGAAGGACAGGCGGGGCCCCTTCTCGGGCGCCTCCTCCCAGTCCAGCCCGAGCTCGGCGACCAGCGGGCGCAGATCGCCGTCCGGCCCGTAGACCACCGCCTCGTGGCCGAGCGCGGCCATCCGCCCGGCGAGCTCGATCCCGTTGATCTGGCTGCCGCCGACCTCCATCGTGTGCAGGCAGGTGAGGATGCGCATCAGACGGCCGGAGCGGGAGACGCGGCCGGGGTGGACGGGGCCGCCTGAGCCTGAGCCTGCGCCGCGACCTGGCGGCGGGCCTCGTCGATCGTCGCCAGCACCGAGACGACCTCGTGGTGCGGATGCACCGGCGATTCCACGAGCCCCGCGGCGACGTAGGAGGCGAACGCCGTCGCCTGGAAGGACAGCGCGCCGTACGGCCACGGCCCCTCGTCGGTCCAGACCTCCGAGTCCTGCCCCGAGCTCATGCTGCCGAGCGTCAGCGTCACGCCGCTCGGGCCGAAGAACGGGCTGTGCACCGCGAGCCGCCCCTCCGAGCCGAGGACCATCGCCTCGACCGGCAGCGACGTCTGGAGCGAGGTCGACAGCAGCGCGCGGGCGCCGGAGGCGGTGGTGAGCAGCAGGTCGGCGCTCGCGTCGACGCCCGTGCCCGGGTCGACGGTCCCGGAGGCGACGACCGAGGCGGGCGCGCCGAGCACCGAGGACGCGAACGAGATCGGGTACACCCCGGCGTCCAGCAGCGCGCCGCCGCCGAGCTCCTTCGCCCAGAGCCGCCCGGTCGGCTCGACGGGGACGGAGAAGCCGAAGTCGGCGGTGACCAGGCGGAGCTCGCCGAGCACCCCGCTCTCGACGACCTGGCGGATGACGTCGGCCTGGGGAAGGTAGCGCGCCCACATCGCCTCCATCACCAGCAGGCCGGCGGCGCGGCCCGCGTCGGTGATCTCGCGCGCCTCGTCCGCGGACATCGCGATCGGCTTCTCGATCAGCACGTGCTTGCCGGCCGCGAGCGCGGCGAGCGCCTGCGCGCGGTGCAGCGGGTGCGGGGTCGCGATGTAGACGGCGTCGATCCCGGAGTCGGCGACCAGCTCCTCGACCGTCGCGTGCACCGTCGCGATGCCGTGCTTGTCCGCGAAGGCCCGGGTCTTCTCGGCGTCCCGCGCGGTGACGGCGACGGCGCGCTGCACCGAGCGGGAGTGGATCGCCGCGACGAAGGCGTCGGCGATGCCCGTGCCGATCACTCCCCAGCGCAGGGCGGGGACGGAGGCGGGGTCGATCGTTCGCGGAGCGGGGAGGGTGACGGGCACCGCTGAATCCTACGGGCGCGGCCCCGCGGGATCGAGGGACGGGGAGGCCCCCGAGGGCTCCGGCCACGGGATCCCCTCGAAGACCGCCCTCAGCTTCGCTCCGCGGCCGGGATGCACCGCGCTCACCCAGGCGATCCGGCCGAGGAGGTGCGCCCGGAGGTCGGGCACCCCCGCCCGGTTCTGCCCGGCCGGCCCGTGCACGGCACAGTTGTGCAGGATCGCGTGCAGCCGGTCGACGTCGGCCCGCCGGACGGCCGGGTGCGCGTTGACCACGATCCCGGTCACGCTCTGCCGGGTGGACGCGGGGCGCAGCCGCGTCTTCCGCGGATTCACGGCGTAGCCCGCGTCCTCCACGATCCGCGCCGCCCCGCGGGCGAAGGCCTCCGCCCGCCGGGCGAAGCGCGCGTCGCCGCTGAAGGCGAGGTCGTCGGCGTAGCGGGTGTAGCGGGCGCCGGCCGCCTCGGCGTAGCCGGTCAGCCGGGCGTCGAGGCGGCGCAGCGCCAGGTTCGCCAGCGCGGGCGAGGTCGGCGCGCCCTGCGGCAGGTGCGCGAGGGCGAGGGAGCGGCGCAGCGCGGCCCGCTCCTCCGGCTCGCCGCCGGCGGGCATCCGGTGGATCGCGGCGACCGGCACGGCGTGAGTGCACAGCCCGGTCAGCGCGAAGGCGACCGCCTCGGTCAGCCCCTCGCCGCGCAGCAGCCGGAAGACCCGCGCCGCGGTGACCTGCGCGAAGAAGCGCTGCAGATCGAGGGTGATCAGCATCGCCGAGCCCGCGTGCAGAGCCGCCCCGGTGATCGCGCTGCGCCCCGGGACGAAGCCGTGCGCGGCCGGATGCACGGGGGCGAGGCCGACGATCTCGTCGAGGACGCTCCGCTGCACCGCGCGCAGCCGCGAGCGCGGCACCTCGAGCAGCCGCGGCGCCCGGCCCGGCCGCTGCCGCCAGACGTGGTCGTAGTTCTGGAGAGCGCCGGGGTGCGGAGCACCGTGCGGCGTCCGGCGGTTCCACTGCCCGAGGTCGGCGAACCCGTCCAGCTGCGAGGCGGCGAGCCCGAGCAGCCGCGCGAGGTCGTCCCGGCCGTCGATCGCCGGCACCGGCGAGGAGGAGGGCACAGCCCGCGCGGGAACCGGCGCGAGGTGCGCGACCACCGGCTGCGCGCGCTCCGGGAGCAGCCCCGCGACCACCTGCGCGAGCTCGCGCGGCGCGTCGAGCGGCGGATGCGGGAAGGCGACGAGCACCGCGGTGACCAGCGGGCCGATCCAGCGGCGGCGGGCGCCGAGGGAGTCGGCGGCCGCGGCGCGCAGCCCGGCGGGGGTCCACTCCGCGCCGAGGAACGCGTGCGCGAGCGCCTCGACCACCGCGTCCCGTCCGTGCACGACGACCCCCCGCCTCGTGCGCTCCAGCCTAGGCTGGGCGGCACCGCCCCTCCGGGCGAGGCGGACGGGCACGCGCTGCTCCGTCCTCTCCGGGGTCACCCCGGGGCACGTGGATCGACCAGGCATCACGCCGCAGGCACCCACCCGCGCTCCGCGCGGCACAGCGCCCGCACAGCTCGACAGGTCGCCCGGAGGGACGGCCTCGCCGCCCCCGACCGGAGTGGTCCCGAAAACGCACTCCCTCGATCCGGGGGTCGACGCGCGCGGGGGCCCGCTCTAGCCTTCAGGCACGTGCACGTCGTGACGACGCCGTGAACGATCACGGAAGGAGCCCGGATGGACACCTGGAGGCACCGTCTCCCGATCGAGGACTGGACCCCGCTGTTCTCCGGCCCCGTCGACTCCGTGCCCGCCGAGGCGCTCGACGCCGCGGCGCGCATCCTCCGCCTCCTCCCCGACATCGAGCGGCTCACCATCGGCACCCCCGACGGCCCGATCATCGCCGAGCGCGGCTCGTCGGCCTCAGCCTGGCAGGCGGCCGACCGGGTCGCGATGGCCCTGCTCGCCTCCTCCCCCGCGGTGACGGGGATCACCGCCTCCGCGTTCGACGCCCGCGACGGCGTCCGCCACGCCACCCCCGCCGACCCGTTCCTCACCCGCGAGGGCGGCCGGGCCGCGGCCCTGCGCGCCTCGATCGACCTCGGCGAGATCTCCGCCGAGGAGGCGGAGCGCCGGCACGCCGAGCTCCTCGCCGGTGAGGACGCCGACGATCCGCTCGAGGCCCTCTGGGACGCGGACTCCGCCTCGCGCCACTGACGCGCGCCGGCGGGGCCGGTCGCCCCGCCGCTCAGGACCCCCGGCGGTCGAGCCGGTCCAGCCGCGCGTTGTACGCCGCGAGCTCGGCCTCGCCGTCCCGGTCGGCCCGGCGGTCGTAGCGCTTGGCCGTCCGCTCCTCCGAGCGCACCCACTGCGCGACGACGACCAGCGCGATCAGCACCATCGGGATCTCGCCCGCCGACCAGGCGATCCCGCCGCCGACGCCCTGATCCGCGAGCAGTGCCTCCGTGTCGGTGTACCCGAGCGCCGTCCACCAGGGCGCGGCGAGGACGGTGGTCTGCGACATGATCGCCAGGCCGAAGAAGGCGTGGAAGGCCAGCGTCGCCAGCATCACCAGCAGCCGCAGCACGTGCCCCGGGCGGTCCGGCCCCGGGTCGACGCCGATCAGGACCCAGAAGAAGAGGTAGCCGGTCGCGAGGAAGTGCAGGGTCATCAGCACGTGGCCCTGGTGGCTGAACATCGCCCACTCGAACCAGCCGGTGTAGTAGAACGCGACGAGGCTCCCCGCGAAGAGCACCGCGGCGACCGGCGCCTTCGACAGCACGGCGAGGTAGCGCGAGTGCACGACCGCGAGGATCCACTCGCGCAGCCCCCGCCCGCCGTCACGGCGCACCGGCAGCACCCGCAGCGCGAGCAGCACCGGCCCGCCGAGCACCAGCAGCGGCGGCACGACCATCATCAGCAGCATGTGCTGGATCATGTGCGTGCTGAAGTGCACCTGCCCGTACACGCCCGGCCCGCCGCTGGTCGTGTAGGCGAGGGCGGCGCAGCCGGCCACCCAGGCGAGCGTGCGGCCGAGCGGCCAGGCGTCGCCGCGGCGCCGGAGCTTCAGCACCGCGTGCACGTAGAGGGCGGCGCCGACGACGGCGATCCCGAGCCACACCGCGTCGAGGTGCCACTGGTCGAGCATCCGCTCGGGCGTCACCTCGGGCGGGTAGCGGAAGCCGAGCAGGCTGCGCCTGGGATCGCCGCTCACCGGGTCCTGCGAGACCGGTGGCGCGCTGTTCGAGAGCGCCACCGAGACGCCGATCGTCAGCGCCATCACCAGCACCTCGCCGACCGCGACCGCGGTGAACGCGCGGCGATCGGCCGGGTCCGCGCGCAGCCGCGGGATCAGCCGCAGCCGGTGCCAGGCGCCCGCGCCGCCGAGCGCGAGCAGTGCGACGGCCTTCACGATCAGCAGCTGCCCGTAGGGCGTGCCGAGGTCCTCGAGCCCCTCGATCCGGAGCGACGCGTTGACGAGCCCGGAGAAGGCGACCGCTCCGAACGCCCATCCGGCCAGCACCGAGTAGCGCGCGACGACCGTGCCGATCTCGCCGCCGACGGTCCGCCGCAGCAGGATCACCGCGGCGAGCCCGCCCGCCCAGGCCGTCACTCCGATCAGGTGCACCGCGAGGCTGTTCACCGCGTTCGCGTGCTCGTCCGCGCCGGCCGCGTGCCCGGAGAGCGAGAGCGGCAGGAGCGCCAGCACGGCGATCGCGGTCGCCGCCGCCACCCAGCCGAGCCGCCGGGAGAAGAGGGTGAGCAGCAGCACCGCCGTCGCGCACGCCGTGGACGCCACGAGGGTCTGCCCCAGCTCGAGCTGCGTGGCGTAGAAGACGAGCTGGGTCCGGAAGCCCGGCGCGTCCAGCGGCTGCCCGATCGCGTTCGCCGCCGTGAAGACGAGCACGGCGAGCGCCGACGCCACCCAGACGGCCGCCGACCAGGTCGCCCAGCGCAGCGCCCGGTTCTGCGAGTACGAGACGATCCCGGGCGCGATCCGCTGACCGGGCAGGAGGAAGGTCGCGGCCGTGAGCAGGCCGATCGTCAGCGACGCGGCGGTGTCGTGCACGACTCGCGCGATCGGCAGGCCGCGGGTGACCAGCTCGCCGGGGTCGATCAGGCGCGTCTCGGTCGAGAACGCGCCGGTCCACGTCAGCCCGGCGAGCGCGACCGCGACCGCCGCGGGGACGGCGAGCAGCAGGGTCGCCTCCGCCGCGCGGAGCGGAGCGGCGGCCGGCCGCCCGGGCGGGAGGAGGTCGTCGTCGTGGTCGTCGTGGCCGAGGGGCGTGGAGGACGGTGCGTGCGCCACAGCAGTGGCTCCCTTCGCGCGGCCGGTCCGGAGGGACGGGGCATCGCGCACAGACCCCGCCCGCGGGCAGGGGTCGATGAGGACGCGCAGCGCGCGTCGAGGATCAGGAGGCGGGGGCGGCGGGCGGCCCGCGGCGGGGCACGGTGTCGGCGAGCACGTCCGCCACGACCGGGAGGATCGCGCGCGGCGCGGTCGACGAGCGGCGCCCGGTCGCCGCCGCGAGGACGGGGACGGCCGGCACCCGCACGAGTCGCGCGGCCGCGTGGGCCGTCGTCGCGGCGACCGCGATCAGCAGCGCCTCGCCCCGGTGCAGGACGGCGATCGTGACGACCGCCGCGAGCAGGTGCGCGATCCCCATCGAGGAGTCGTGCCCGCCCGCGTGGGCCGTCGCGGCGCTGACGTCGATCGGGCCGCCGTGGGCGTGCGCCGCACCGGCCGGCCCCGCCGCGGCGCCGATCTCGAAGAGCGCGTGGAAGAGCAGCTGGCTCACTCCGACCGAGGCGGCCAGGCGCGCGAGCGAGAGCCCGCGGCCGGCGAGCGCGACGCAGACCGGCACCGACAGCACGAGCGGCACCGCGAGTCCGAGGAGGCCCGGCAGTTCGCCGCCGCCCGCGACGTGCGAGAACAGGGCCGTGAGGGTCGCCACCGTCGCCGCCACGACACCGCGGAGGGTGCGGAGCGAGCGGGAGGACGACACCTCTCCAGTGTCGCAGGCGGATCGGCGCGGGCACCCTTCGCATCCGAGCCGATATGTGCAAAAGTGTGCATACGACAATACGTCCGCGGTCGTCGCGGTGAGCGGAGCACAGGGAGTCGCATGGGACACGACCACGGGCACGCCGGCTCCGCCGCCGCCCGCCACCGGCGCCCCCTCGTCATCGCCTTCGTGCTCACCGCCGCCTTCGCGGTCGTCGAGTTCGTCGTCGGCCTCACCACCGGCTCCCTCGCGCTGATCTCCGACGCCGCGCACATGGGCACCGACGTGATCGCGCTCGGGATGTCGATCGCCGCGATCTCGCTCGCCGCCCGCCCCGCCGCGAAGGCGCGCACCTACGGCTCCTACCGGCTCGAGGTGCTCGCCGCGCTCGCCAACGGCGTGCTGCTCTTCGGCGTCGCCGGCTTCGTGATCGTGGAGGCGGTCCGGCGCTTCGCCGAGCCCCCCGCGGTGCCCGGCGCGCCGCTCCTGATCACCGCCGTCATCGGCCTGGCGGTCAACCTGGTCAGCCTGCGCCTGCTCTCGGCCGGCGCGAAGGAGAGCATCACCCTGCGCGGGGCCTCGCTCGAGGTCCTCGGCGACGCCCTCGGCTCGATCGGCGTGATCCTCGCCGCGATCGTGCTCCTGACCACCGGCTGGGCCTGGGCCGACCCGATCGTCGGCGTGCTGATCGGCCTGCTCATCCTGCCGCGCACCTGGTCGCTGACCCGCCAGGCCCTCGGCATCCTGATGGAGTCGGCGCCCGCGCACGTCGACCTCGCCGCCGTCGAGCGCGACGTCCGCGCCGTCCCCGGCGTGCTCGCGCTGCACGACCTGCACGTCTGGACCATCACCTCCGGCATGGAGAGCGCGACCGGCCACATCGTCGTCGCCGCCGACGCCGACTACCGCGAGGCCCTCGCCGGAGTGCTCGCCGTCCTGCACGACGACCACGGCATCGACCACGCCACCATCCAGTGCGAGCCCGAGGCGTTCCCGGAGCGCCCGCACGCGATCTGAGCGCCGCCCCGCTGCCCCGCCACCCCGCCGTCACTCCTCCGCAAGAGTTGTCGTACTCGACGCCCCACTACGACAACTTCTGCGCAGGGCCGCAACGGAAGCGGGCACGCCTCCGCGAAAGTTGTCGTACTCGGCGCTCCGGTACGACAACTTCTGCGGAGTCGCGAGCACGCCCGTCGCCCTTCCGCCTGTTGACGTCAACATGTACAGTCGGAGGCACCGGGCGTGTTCACGTGAACAGCTCCCCTTTCAGAGTTGAAAGAGAGACGCATCGATGTCGATGTCCACTGCCAGACGCACTCGCCGGAAGGCGGGCCGGATCGCCGCGCTCGCCACGAGCGCCGCCCTCGCCGCCGGAGCGCTGCTCGCGCTCCCCGCGGCGGCCGCCCCCGCGCAGGCCGCCGACGCCTTCCGCATCACCCCCAACCCCGCCGCGGCGGGCGAGTCCTTCGAGGGCTGGGGCACCAGCCTGGTCTGGTTCGCCAACGCCACCGGGAACTACCCCGAGGCCCTCCGCGAGGAGCTGTATCAGAAGGTCTTCGGCGACGACGGCCTCGACCTCAACATCGCCCGCTACAACATCGGCGGCGGCAACGCCTCCGACGTGAAGGACTACCTCCGCCCCGGCGGCGCCGTCGAGGGCTGGTGGAAGCAGAACCCGGCCGGCGACGCCGCGACCTACGGCGGCACGAGCACGAACTACGCCGACCGCGACGCGCTCCTGGCGAAGTGGAACGCCGGCGACGCCTCCTCCTACGACTGGACGAGCGACGAGACGCAGCGCTGGTGGGTCGAGAAGCTCGCCGAGGAGAAGCAGATCTCGCACTGGGAGGCGTTCGCCAACTCCGCCCCCTACTTCATGACCGAGAGCGGCTACGTCTCCGGCGGCTTCAACGCCACCAGCGAGCAGCTGAAGCCCGCCGCAGAGGCGAAGTTCGCGCAATACCTCGCGACCGTCACCACGCACATGGAGGACGAGTACGGCATCGAGTTCGACACCCTCGACCCCTTCAACGAGCCGAACACCAACTACTGGGGCACGCAGCTCACCAACGGCGTGCCGACCGGCGGACGGCAGGAGGGCATGCACATGGGCCCGACCCGCCAGGCCGACCTGATCCCCGACGTGGCCGCCGCTCTCGCCGCGTCCTCCAGCGACGCCGGCATCGCCGCGATGGACGAGACCAACCCCAGCATCTTCAAGACGAACTGGGCCGCCTACTCCGCCGCCGTCCGCGCCGAAGTCGACCGGATGAACGTGCACACCTACGGCACCTCCGACCGCCTCGCCGTCCGCGACCTCGCCAAGCAGGCCGACAAGGACCTCTGGATGAGCGAGATCGAGGGCAACTGGGTCGCGGGCTACGACCCGGTCAACATCGAGAACGGCCTCGGCATCGCCGGCCGCATCAACGACGACCTCCGCGAGCTCGAGCCGAAGGCCTGGGTGCTCTGGCAGCCGGTCGAGGACCTCTACAACATGAGCCCGAAGGGCGAGAACCTCAACTGGGGCTCGATCTTCATCGACCTCGACTGCAAGCCGTACCAGGAGGCAGGGACCGAGGTCTGGAAGTCGGCGCGCCGCGTCGCGGACGCCGGCGGCGACTCCACGAAGGCCCCGGTCTGCGGCGTCGAGACGAACTCGAAGTTCAACACGATCCGCAACTTCACCAAGTTCGTCCACGAGGGCGACCACCTGATGCCCACGAACGACCCCTCCTCCACCGCCGCCGTCCGCGGCGACGGCTCGGGCGCGACCGTGGTGCACACCAACACCGGCGCGACGGCGAAGACCGTCGTGCTCGACCTCTCCCGCTTCGGCAGCATCGCCGCCGGCGCCACGGTCACCCCGTACGTCACGACGCAGGCCGCCTCGGCCGCCGCGCCCACCGGCAACGCGCTCGTCGCGAAGCCCGCGGTCGCCATCGACCGGGAGTCGCGCACCGCGACCGTGACGGTGCCCGCCAAGTCGGTCACCTCCTTCTCCATCGACGGCGTCTCCGGCGTCGCCGACTCCGCCCCCGCGCTGCGCGACGGCCACCGCTACCAGCTGGTCGGCACGCAGAGCGGCAAGGCGCTGACCGGCAACCCCACCGGCGCCGCGACCACGATCACCACCCTCGCCACCGACTCCACCGCCGCCGCGAAGCAGAGCTGGACCGTCCGCGAGGTCGCCCCCGGCGAGCGCGAGGCCACCCGCCGCGTCGTGCTGCAGAGCAGCGACGGCCGCGTGCTCGGCGCCACGAGCGCCGGCACCGACCTGCGCACCCTCTCGGTCGACGCCGCGAAGGCCGACGCCGCGACCCGCTGGATCGTCAGCACCACCGACGGCACCGCCTACACGCTGGTCAACGAGTCGATCGGGCTCTCGCTCGACGTCAACGGCCAGTCCAGCACCGAGAACACCACGGTCGGCGTCTACGGCTCGAACGGCGGAGCGAACCAGTCCTGGACGCTGCGCGACCTCGCCCCGTCCGCCGCGCAGACGGTCGCCGTCCGCACCACCGTCGGCGTCGCGCCGACCCTGCCCGCCTCGATCGCCCCGCAGTACGCCTGGGGCGCCGGCGCACCGATCGCCGTCACCTGGCAGCGCCCGGCCGACTCGGCCTACGCCGCCGCCGGCCGCGTCGAGGTGACCGGCACCGCGACCGACCTCTTCGGCCAGTCGATCCCCGTCACCGCGCTCGTCGACGTCGGCGGCCTCACCGCCACCGACCCGGCGTCGCTCACCGTCGCCGCCGGAGCCTCCGTCGCCGCGGTGCAGGCCGCGGCCCCCACCAGCGTGCCGGCCCGCGTCGGCGCCTCGACCAGCACCTTCGCGGTGCCGGTCACCTGGGACTGGACGCCGCTGACCACCGCCTCGCTCGCGGCGCCCGGATCGGTGACGATCTCCGGCACCGCGACGGCCGACGGCCAGACCCTCCCCGCCACGCTGACGGTGCTGGTCACCGCGGGCACACTCCGCAACTTCAACCCCGATGCGGGCATCGTCGCGACCGCGACCTCGTCCGAGTCGGGCTACGGACCGGAGCGCACCCGCAACGGCGTCGACGGCGACAAGGGCTGGTCCAACTGGACGAGCGGCACCAAGGCCGCGCAGAGCAGCCTGACCTACGCCTTCCCCGCCACCCGCCAGGTGCAGCAGGTGTCGGTGCAGTTCCAGCGCGACGGCGGCACCAGCTGGGCGCAGAGCTACCAGCTGCAGTACCAGGGCGCCTCGAGCACGACCTGGACCGCGGTCCCCGGCTACGAGTCCGCGGTCGCCCTGGCCGCGCCCGCCGACGGCACCGCGCCGACGCTGACCGCGACCTTCGCACCGGTGACGGCCAAGGCCTTCCGCGTCGTGATGAACGCCTACGCCAACACGCACCTCATCGTGTCGGAGACGAAGCTGTACGAGTCGGTGGCGTCGCCCGCCGCGGTCGCCACCCTCGGCGCCCTGCGCGTGAACGGAGTCGGCGTCGCCGGCTTCGAGCCGGCCCGCGGCTCCTACGCCGTGACCGTCGACGGCACGACGATGCCGGTGCTCACCGCGGTGGCCACCGACTCGGCGGCCCGCGTGCGCGTGACGCAGCCGACCACCGCGAACGGCGGAGTGGGCACGATCGCGGTCACCTCGGCCGACGGCACCGTCTCGCAGACGACGACCGTGACCGTGACGCTGAAGGCGCCCGCCGCCCTCGCCGTCGCGGTGACGGCCACGACCCGCTGCATCGCCGGCAAGGTCACCCTGACGGTCACGGCGCAGAACAACGCGACCGTCCCCGTCTCGATGACCGTCGCCTCCGCCTACGGCTCGAAGGAGTTCACCGGCATCCTCCCCGGCAAGAACGCCTCCGCCGCCTTCTCGACGCGCGCCGCCTCGGTGCCCGCCGGCCAGGCCACCGTCACCGCGACCGCCACCGTCGACGGCGCCCCCGTCACCACGGTGGTCCCGGCCGCGTACTCCGCGCGCAGCTGCTGACCCTCATGCTGGCCACGTAGCCGCGCACTGCATGCTGGTCGAGTAGCCGCGCAGCGGCGTATCGAGACCCACCCACCGAACACGTGGATCTCGATACGCCCGCTCCGCGGCCTACTCGATCAGCATGGAGCGGCGGACGGACCCAGCGGCTCATGCATGCTGGTCGAGTAGCCGCGCAGCGGCGTATCGAGACCCACCGTCCTCAGCACGGCGGGTCTGCAGACTCAGGTGCGGAGGGTGGTGGATCTCGATACGCCCGCTCCGCGCGCTACTCGATCAGCATGACCGCGCGAGCGGACCCGGAATGGGCCTTGCACCTCCAGCAGGGCCCCGCACGCGTCCACTCGTCCAGCCCAGCTCCCGCGAACGGACCCGCATCGGGCCCCGCAGCTCCGCCAGACCCCGTCCCACGTCCACTCGACGGCGCCCCATGCTGGTCGAGTAGCCGCGCAGCGGCGTATCGAGACCCACCCACCGAACACGTGGATCTCGATACGCCCGCTTCGCGGCCTACTCGATCAGCATGATTCCGCCCGCGGATCCGGGCGCGATCCATGCCAGAGGACCAGTACCCCTCCCATGCTGGTCGAGCAGTCGCGCAGCGGCGTATCGAGACCCACCACGGCCAGGACGCCGGCGCGTCAGTCCGTCGCCGCGTCGTAGACCGCGAGCAGGCGGTCGAGGAAGGCCTGCACCGTCGCGCGCTCGGCCTCCTCGAGGTCGGCGACGACCGCCTCGACGCCCGCGATCAGCGGGGCGACCCGCTCCTGCGCACGCCGCGCCGACTCCTCCGAGGCCGTCACGATCAGCTTCCGCCCGTCCGTGGGGTGCCGCTCGCGGCGGACGTGGCCGGCCGCCTCGAGGCGGTTCAGCACGAGGGTCATCGCCGCCGTCGAGACGCCGAGGCGCCCGGCCAGCTCGGTCGGCGTCAGCGGACCCGCGGACATCAGGTGCGTCATCGCGTCGAGCCCGACGGCGTCGATAGCGAGCGCGCGGGTGAGCGACTGCTCGAAGAGCCGCTGCCGCTCCGTCACCTGGCGCACGCGGGTCCGGATGCCGAGATCGGGCATGCTGTCACTCATGCCTCCACGATAACGGTGTAGATTGCCAATCTCATTGATTATCAACGAAGGCGGCAAACGTGACCCGTGTCCTGATCTCCGGCGCCAGCATCGCCGGCCCCGCTCTCGCGTTCTGGCTGCACCGCTACGGCGTCGAGGCGACGATCGTCGAGCGCGCGCCCGCACTGCGGCTCGGCGGGCAGAACGTCGACGTCCGGGGCGCCGGCCGCGAGGTCGCCCGCCGGATGGGCCTCGAGGACGACATCCGCGCCGCGACGACCGGCGAGGTCGGCACCCGCTTCGTCGGCCGGGGCGGGCGCACCCTCGCCGAGTTCCCGGCCGGCACCTCCGACAGCGGCGGCGCGACCGCCGAGCTGGAGATCCTCCGGGGCGACCTCGCGCGGCTCCTCGTCGACCGCACCGTCGAGCACACCGAGTACCGCTACGGCGACCGCATCACCGGACTGAGCGACAGTGGCACCGGCGTCATCGTCTCCTTCGAGAACGCCCCCGACGAGCGCTTCGACCTCGTCGTCGCCGCCGACGGCATCGGCTCGAGCACCCGCCGCCTCGTCTTCGGCACCGAGCCGGAGATCCGCTCGCTCGGCCTCGAGACCTCCTACGCCACCATCCCGCGCACCGCAACGGACGACGACTGGTGGCGCTGGTACAGCGCGGCCGGCGGACGCAGCATCACCCTCCGCCCGGACCCGCACGGCACCCTCCGCGTCGCGCTCTCGCAGGTGATCGACCGCCGCCTCGACCGCGCGAGCACCGAGCGCCGCTCGCTCGACGAGCAGCGCGCGCACCTCCGCACGGTCTTCGGCGACGCCGGCTGGGAGGCGCAGCGCGTCCTCCGCGGACTCGACGAGGCCGACGACCTCTACTACGAGCAGATCGGCCAGGTGCACGCCCCGCGCTGGTCGAGCGGACGGGTCGCGCTGGTCGGCGACGCCGCCTACTGCGCCTCGCCGGTCAGCGGGATGGGGACGAGCCTGTCGCTCGCGGGCGCGTACGTGCTCGCCGGCGAGCTCGCCGCGCACGTGGATCTGCGCGACGGCTTCGCGGGGTACGAGCGGATCATGCGGCCCTACGTGACGCAGGCGCAGGCGCTGCCGCCGGGGGTGCCGCGGGTCGCGAACCCGGTGTCGCGGCTCGGAGTGGCGGCGTTCGGGCTCGCGGTGAAGGTCGCGGCGACACCGGTGATCGGGCGGACGATGGGGCGGTTCTTCACGCCGCCCGCCGACGCGATCGCGCTGCCGGAGTACTCGCACCTGGAGCGCTGAGGAGGCGGGATCTCGATACGCCCCTGCGGGGCTACTCGATCACCAGAGGGAGGCCGGCCCACGGGCCACGCGATCAACAGGCAAGGCCCGCGGGCCACCTCCATGCTGGTCGAGTAGCCGCGGAGCGGCGTATCGAGACCCGACCCGTCAGTGCGCCTCGGCCGGCTCGCCGCGCTTCAGGACGCGGCGGACGCCCGTGACGGCGGCGACGACGATCAGGCCGAGCACGAGGCCGAAGATCATCGAGACGAAGGTGTCGGCGATCCAGACGACGACCGGGCCGCCGCCCTCGACCGCGTGGGTGACGGCGTGCACGACGTCGTACGGCCCGTGCCAGAACGTCTCGGCCAGGTTCGCCGTGACGAGGTGCCCGCCGACCCAGAGCATCGCGAGCGTGCCGATGATGCTGATGGTGCGGAAGACGGCCGGCATCGAGGCGACGATGCGCACGCCGAAGCGCCGGACGCCGCGCGCCGCGTTCTTCATCAGCCGCAGCCCGACGTCGTCGATCTTCACTAGCAGGGCGACCGCGCCGTAGACGAGCAGCGTCATGCCGAGGCCGACCACGGCGAGCGCCCCGAGCGTCCCGCCGACGCCGAGGTCGGTGTCGAGCCCGTCGAGCGCGATCAGCATGATCTCGGTGCTCAGGATGAGGTCGGTCCGCACGGCGCCGAAGACGAGCTTCTTCTCGTCGCGCGCCTCCGTCTCGCCCGCCGCGTGGTGCACGCCGAACCACTCGAGCACCTTCTCCGCGCCCTCGAAGCAGAGGAAGGCGCCGCCGACGATCAGCAGGTAGGGCAGCACCCAGGGCGCGAACGAGGAGAGCAGCAGCGCGATCGGGATGATGATCACGAACTTGTTGACGAGGCTCCCGAGCGCGATCCTCCCGACCACGGGCAGCTCGCGCGCCGGGGTCAGCCCCTGGACGTACTGCGGAGTGACGGCCGCGTCGTCGATGACGACACCGGCCGTCTTCGCGCTCGCCTTCAGGGCGGCGGTGAGGATGTCATCGACGACGGCGAGCAGGCCGACCGACATGGGTGCTCCTTAGCGAGGACGGGTGAGAAGCCTCACAGTATCGCCCGCAGCCGACACCTCCGAGCGGCCCGGGCGGCCCGGGCGCCTCAGCGCGGCGCAGGCCCCGTGCTCTCCCGCACGACGAGCTCCGTCGGCGTCAGCGTCACGCCCGAGCGCTCGCCCGACTCCAGCTCGCGCAGCAGGATGTCGACCGAGCGCCGCCCGGTGTCGCCGAACGACTGGTGCACGGTGGTCAGCGGCGGCCAGAAGCTCGCCGACTCCTCCATGTCGTCGAAGCCGACGACGCTGACCTCGCCCGGCACCGCCCGGCCCGCATCGTGCAGGGCCCGCAGCACGCCGAGCGCCATCTGGTCGTTCGCGGCGAAGACCGCCGTCACGGCCGGGTCCGCGGCCAACTCCCGGCCGATCCGGTACCCCGACGCGCTCGACCAGTCGCCGACGAGCGCCTCGGGCACGGGGGCGCCCTGCGCGCGCAGCGTCGACTCCCACGCCTCACGGCGCCGCTCGGCCGAGTAGGAGCGCTCCGGCCCGGCGATGTGGTGGACGGTGCGGTGGCCGAGCCCGAGCAGGTGCTCGACGGCCTGGCGCGCGCCCGAGACCTGGTCGGTGTCGACGACCGGGTAGCGGTCGCCGCCGGCCGAGTCGACGACCACGACGGGCAGATCCGGCGGCAGCACGATGTCGGCCTCGTCGAGCAGGTGCGCCTCCATGACGATGATGACGCCGTCGACCGCCTCCTCGCTCAGGCGGTGGAAGGCGACCGACACCTCGCCCTGGGTCGGGTGCGGCACGGGGATGAGGGTGATCGAGTACCCGGCGTCGGCCGCGGCGACCGCGATGGCGTCCAGGGTGCGCATGTTGCCGAAGGAGGACAGCGTGAACATGATCACGCCGATGCTGTGGAAGCGGCCGGTGCGCAGGGCCCGCGCCGCGCTGTTGGGCCGGTAGCCGAGGGCGCGCATCGCCTCGAGCACGCGCTCGCGCGTCTCGGTGTCGACGTTCTGCTTGCCGTTGGACACCCGCGAGACGGTCTGCCCGGACACGTTCGCGCGTCGCGCGACGTCGGCCATCGACACGCTCCGTCGGCGTGGGACGGCGGTCGCCGCGTTCGTCTCGATGGCCATGCCGTCCCTCCACGAGTCCCGCGCCGGTGGCGGAACAACGTTTCCCCATCGAAACCTAACGGATCGTGCGCGTGTTGACGTCGCCATGCTACGGTGGCGTCCTGCCATGTTGACGTGAACATGTCGGAACCGACCCCGAACGGAATCCCGCCGATGACGACGACGTCTCCCCCTGTCCCGCTGCGCGAGGTCACCCCGCCCGCCGCACCCCTCGCCGTCCCGCGCAGTCGCGCGAAGAGCGAGTGGAAGGGCCTGGCCTTCGTGGCCCCCTTCCTCGTGGTGTTCCTGCTCGTCTTCATCGCGCCGGTCATCTACTCGATCTACCTCAGCCTGTTCCGCGAGCAGCTCATCGGCGGCAACGCCTTCGTGGGCTTCGAGAACTACCTGGCGATCTTCCGCGACCCGAACTTCTGGGAGGGCTTCGGCCGCGTCCTGCTGTTCCTGGTCGTCCAGGTCCCGGTGATGCTGGTCCTCGCGCTCGTCGCGGCCCTCGCGATCGACAGCGGCCGGCTGCACGGCACCGGCTTCTTCCGCATCGTCGTCTTCCTCCCCTACGCGGTCCCCGCGGTCGTCGCGGTCCTGATGTGGGGCTTCATCTACGGCGACAACTTCGGCCTCACCGCCAACGTCAACGACCTGCTCGGCTCCGACCTGATCGCGCCGTTCTCGCGCGACTGGATCCTGGTCTCGATCGGCAACATCGTCACGTGGGAGTTCGTCGGCTACAACATGCTGATCTTCTACTCCGCGCTGAAGACCATCCCCGGCGAGCTCTACGAGGCCGCCGAGATCGACGGCGCCGGCCCGCTGCGCGTCATCCGCTCGATCAAGCTGCCCGCCCTGCGCGGCGCGATCGTCATCGCCTCGATCTTCTCGATCATCGGCAGCTTCCAGCTGTTCAACGAGCCGAACATCCTCCGGACGCTCGCGCCGAACATCATCACCACCTACTTCACGCCGAACATGTACGCCTACAACCTGTCCTTCGCGGGTCAGCAGTACAACGCGTCGGCCACGGTCGCCATCGTCATGGGCGTGATCACCGCGGTGATCGCCTACGTCGTGCAGCTCCGCGGCGCGCGCAAGGAGAACTGATGGCCATCGCAACCGCACCCCGTCCCACGAAGACCGCTCCGGCCAAGCGCCCCGCCCGCCGCGGCTCCTCGGTCGCCCCGAAGAAGTCGATCGCCTTCACGCTGCTGATGTCGGCGTTCATCCTCTACAGCCTCGTTCCGCTCGCCTGGCTCGTGATCAACGCGACCAAGACGCAGGCCGGCCTGTTCTCGAGCTTCGGCCTCTGGTTCGACGGCGACTTCGTCCTCTTCCAGAACATCGCCGAGACGCTCACCTACCGCGACGGCATCTTCCTCCGCTGGCTCGGCAACACGCTGCTCTACGTGGTGGTCGGCGCGGGCGGAGCGACCCTGCTCGCCACGCTCGCCGGCTACGGCCTCGCGAAGTTCCGCTTCGCCGGGCGCAAGGCGGTCTTCGCGGTCGTCCTCGGTGCGATCGCCGTCCCCGGCACCGCGCTCGCGGTCCCGACCTTCCTGATGTTCAGCCAGCTCGGCCTCACCAACACCCCGTGGGCGATCATCATCCCCTCGCTGATCAGCCCCTTCGGCCTCTACCTGGTCTGGGTCTACGCGGTCGAGTCGGTGCCCACGGAGCTGCTCGAGGCGGCGCGGATGGACGGCGCGGGCGAGTTCCGCACCTTCTTCACCATCTCGATCCGCCTGCTCGCCCCCGGCATCGTCACGGTGCTGCTGTTCTCGGTCGTCGCGACCTGGAACAACTACTTCCTCCCGCTGATCATGCTGAGCGACCCGCAGTGGTACCCGCTCACCGTCGGCCTCAACCAGTGGAACGCGCAGGCCACCGGCGTCAGCGCGCAGCCGATCTACAACCTGGTGATCACCGGCTCGCTGCTGACGATCATCCCGATCGTCGTCGCGTTCCTCGGCCTCCAGCGCTTCTGGCAGTCCGGCCTGAGCGCCGGCAGCGTCAAGGGCTAGGCCCTCCCCACGAACCCGTCCCCCCGGTCGGAGCGTCCTGCCCCGAACCACTCCACCCGCACCACCCCACAGCACGAAGAAGTGAAGGGAATCACCATGAAGATCGCCCACTCCGCCCTCCGGCGGACCCTGACGGTCGTCGCGGCCGCAGCACTCGCCGCGGGCTCGCTCGCCGCCTGCTCGTCCGGCGGCACCACCGGCGGCGGCACGACCGCCTCCGGCACCGCGGCCGACCTCGACGCCGCGCTCGAGACCGGCGGCAAGATCACCTACTGGAGCTGGACCCCCAGCGCCGAGGCCCAGGTCGCCGCGTTCGAGAAGGCCTACCCGAAGGTCGACGTCGAGCTGGTCAACGCCGGCACGAACAAGGACGAGTACACCAAGCTCGAGAACGCGATCAAGGCCGGCTCGGGCGCCCCCGACGTCGTCCAGATCGAGTACTACGCCATGCCGCAGTTCGCACTGTCGGACTCGCTGCTCGACCTCTCCCAGTACGGCATGGGCGACCTCGAGGACAAGTTCTCGGCGTCCACCTGGGGCAGCGTCAACATCGACGGCAAGCTCGTCGGCCTCCCGCAGGACTCGGGCCCCATGGCGATGTTCTACAACAAGAAGGTCTTCGACCAGTACGGCATCGCCGTGCCGACCACCTGGGACGAGTACATCGCCGCGGCGAAGTCGCTCCAGGCGGCCGACCCGTCGAAGTTCATCACCGCCGACACCGGCGACGCCGGCTTCGCGACCAGCATGATCTGGCAGGCGGGCGGCGAGCCCTTCACGACCGACGGCACGAACGTCACCGTGAACCTCAAGGACGAGGGCACCGAGAAGTGGACCGGCGTCTGGAACCAGCTCGTCGAGGGCGGCCTCCTCTCCGACATCCCCGCGTGGGGCGACGAGTGGTACAAGGGCCTCGGCGACGGCTCGATCGCCTCGCTGATCACCGGCGCCTGGATGCCCGGCGTGCTCGAGTCCAGCGTCCCCGACGCCTCCGGTGACTGGGCCGTCGCGCCCATCCCGACCTACGACGGCACCGCCGTCAGCGCCGAGAACGGCGGCGGCGGCCAGTCCGTCACCAAGCAGAGCGAGAACCCGGCGCTGGCCGCCGCATTCCTGCGCTGGCTGAACAGCGACGAGGCCTCGGTCGACGTCTTCCTCGAGAGCGGCGGATTCCCGTCGACCTCGGCCGACCTCAGCAGCCCGGACTTCACCGGCGCCGAGTCCGAGTACTTCGGCGGCCAGAAGATCAACGAGGTGCTGACCCAGGCCTCGACGGACGTCCGTCCCGGCTGGTCGTACCTGCCCTTCCAGGTCTACGCGAACAGCGTCTTCGGCGACACCGTCGGCCAGGCGTACGCCAACAAGTCGAGCCTCGACGACGGCATCGCCGCCTGGCAGAGCAAGCTCGTCGAGTACGGCAACGCTCAGGGCTTCACCGTCTCCGAGTAGCACTGTTCTCAAGTAGCACTGGCGGCGTTCGAGGCCGGTCGGATCGCTCCGGCCGGCCTCGACCCGTCTCACGATCCTGAGGGGGATCCCGCATGACCACCGCTCCCGACTCCGCCGCGCCGGCCGCCGCGCCGACCGGCGCGCACCAGAGCCGCTTCGCCATCGGCGCAACCGACTTCGAGCTCGACGGCAGGCCGCACCGCATCCTGTCGGGAGCGCTGCACTACTTCCGGATCCACCCGGACCTCTGGGCCGACCGGATCCGCAAGGCCCGCCTGATGGGCCTGAACACCATCGAGACCTACGTCGCCTGGAACGCGCACGAGCCGCAGCGCGGCGCCTGGCGCGAGGACGCCGGACTCGACCTCGGCCGCTTCCTCGACCTGGTCGCCGCCGAGGGCCTGCACGCGATCGTGCGCCCCGGCCCCTACATCTGCGCGGAGTGGGACAACGGCGGCCTGCCCGCCTGGCTCCTCCGCGACCCCGAGGTGGGCGTGCGCCGCTCCGAGCCGCACTACCTCGCGGCGGTGAGCGACTACCTCCGCCGGATCTCCGCGATCGTGGCGCCGCGCCAGATCGACCGCGGCGGGCCCGTCGTGCTCGTGCAGATCGAGAACGAGTACGGCGCGTACGGCTCCGACAAGGAGTACCTCGCCGAGCTGGTCCGGGTCACCCGCGACAGCGGCATCACGGTGCCGCTCACCACGATCGACCAGCCGACCCCGCAGATGCTCGCCGACGGCAGCCTGCCCGGCCTGCACCTGACCGGCTCGTTCGGCTCGCGGACGGCCGAGCGCCTCGCGACGCTGCGCGAGTTCCAGCCGACCGGCCCGCTGATGTGCATGGAGTTCTGGTGCGGCTGGTTCGACGACTGGGGCACCCAGCACCACACCACGGACGCGGCGGCGTCGGCGAGCGAGCTCGACGCGCTGCTCGCGGTCGGCGGCTCGGTCAACATCTACATGTTCCACGGCGGCACCAACTTCGGCCTGACCAGCGGCGCGAACGACAAGGGCCGCTACGCCGCGATCACCACGAGCTACGACTACGACGCCCCGCTGAACGAGAGCGGCGACCCGACGGCCAAGTACTGGGCGTTCCGCGAGGTCATCGCGCGCTACGCGCCGGTGCCGGAGGAGGTGCCCGCGGTCTCCCCGCCGGCGCCGGTGCTCACCGCGCCGCTCGTGCCGGGCCCCGCGCTGCTCGGACTCGACGCGGTCTTCGGGCCGGCGACGCGCCTGGAGTCGATGGCGAGCTTCGACGACCTCGGGCTGGCCGGCGGGTTCGCGCTGTTCACGACGACGCTGGCGGCGGGCGACGCTCCCGCCCGGCTCGTCGTCGGCGAGGAGGTGCGCGACCGCGCCTGGGTCCTGCTCGACGGCGTTCCGGTCGGCGTGCTCGCGCGCGACGACCACGAGCGGGCGATCACCCTGCCCCGTGGCACCGGCGAGCTGGCGGTCCTGGTCGAGGACCAGGGCCGGGTGAACTACGGCGAGCGGATCGGCGAGCACAAGGGGCTGATCGGCGGCGTGCGGCTGGACGGCGCGGAGCTGGGCGGCTGGGTCGCCCGGCCGCTCGCGCTGGAGTGCCTGCCCGAGTGCGGCCGGGTGCCCGGAAGCGGGTCGTTCGCGGCCGGACCGGGGCTCGCCTCCGGCGCCTTCGAGCTCGACGCGCAGGCCGACCTGCACCTCGACACGCTGCACTGGGGCAAGGGCCTGGTCTGGGTGAACGGCTTCCTGCTCGGCCGCTACTGGCGGCGCGGGCCGCAGCGCACGCTGATCGTGCCGTCGCCGGTCACCCGGGTCGGGCGCAACGAGGTGGTCGTGCTGGAGTTCGAGTCGATCGCGGAGCCGGAGATCCGGCTGCTCGCGCACGCGGACCTGGGGCACACGGAGATCTAGCGGGCGGGGCGGTGTCCGAGGCCTCTGCTAGCCTCGGGCCGCCTCCGCCCCGACGCACGGCGGAGCAGAGGGGGAACCACCATGACGCACACCACCGCCGCCCGAGCCGGAGTCGCCCGAGCCGGACTCGCCCTCACGGGCGCTCTGCTGCTCGCGCTGACCGGCTGCACCGCTTCCGCCGAGCCCGAGCCGACCGCTGAGCCGCTGCCGCAGCACACCGACGCCGAGCTCGCGACGATCTTCGACGACATCCAGTTCGTGCCCGCGGAGTTCACCAGCACCGAGGAGATGCTCGGCTCGGTCTACCCGGGGCTCACCGCGACGGACGCCACCTGCCTCGCGCCGTTCGGCGTCGGCTGGGACGCGGACGACACGCTCACCGACGCCGGCCTCGCCTACGGGACGAGCGCCGACCGCTCGATGACCTCGGTCGTCGCGAGCACCGGCGACGCGGACACCGCCTCCGCCCTCGTCGCCTCCGCCGAGGACGCGCTCGAGCGCTGCGCCGACGGCTCCGAGCTGTTCGCCCTGCAGGGCACCCCCGTGCAGACCACCGTCGAGCAGACCGAGCCCACCATCACCGGCACCGACGAGGCCGTCGGCTGGACCGTCACCGGCGACGTCGGCGGCGCCCCCTTCACCCTCGTCGGCATCACCACCCGCGTCGGCGGCGACGTCGTCGCCCTCGTCGGCTGGGACCCGTCGACGAACACCTCCTACGTCCCCCAGGCGACCCAGCTCTTCGTCGACGCCCTCTAGCAGCGCGGCTCAGTGGCGAGGGAGAGCGCTCGGGCGCTGCAGAACATCAGCTGAGAAGGGGTGGCCTCCGCTGTCAGGCGAGGGACCCTGCTCTCAGCTGATGTTGTGCGGACCCCCTTCCGGTCGAGCAGCGCGCAGCGCGTATCGAGCCGCGAAGCCGCTTCTCGTCTCGGTGGTGAGGGAAAGGACGCGGCGGCGCCGCGCCATGGTGGTCGAGTAGCCCCGCAGGGGCGTATCGAGACCCGCCACCACCAGCAGGGCGGGTCTGCAGACTCGCGTTCCGACGGTGGTGGATCTCGATACGCCCGCTCCGCGGGCTACTCGATCAGCATGCTTCTCCCCGTACGGACTGGGTGATCTTTCCTAGGAGACCCGCGTGGTCGGTGTCAGCTCAGCCAGGAGAGCCGGCCCCCGTGCGGCGCCGCGAAGGCGAGCGGCACCCCGTCCGCCGCGAGCAGGAACGGCGTGCGCTCGGGCGCTGTCAGCGAGGCGGTCCGCTCCCGGAGCGACGGCAGCAGCGCCTCCGCCTCGAGCGTCACCAGGCTCGCGCCCGACTCGGCGACCGTCGCCAGCACCCGCTCCCGCGCGGCCCACGGCAGGTACACCAGCGTCCCGAGCGACACCACGACCGTCCGCAGCCCGCGCGGCGCCGCGGCGAGCACCTCCGGCAGCGCCTCCGCCGCGTCGCCCGCGACGATCGCGGGCGGGTCCTCCCGCAGCGTCGCCACGGCGGCCCGGAGCCGCTCGGTGCGCTCCGGCCGGTCCGGCGGCAGCAGCGCCTCCAGCCAGGCGCGGTCCTCGGCGGAGCCGACGTCGAGCGGACGCAGGTCCAGCCCGCGCCGCCACGCCACGACGGGGAGCCGCGAGGGCGCCGCTCCCCCGGTCACCGCGCACTCGATCACCGGCTCGCCCCGCCCCAGCTCGCCCCGCCCCAGCCGAGTCGTCCCCTCCGCCCCCGTGAACACGTACGAGTACCGCTCCGGCGCCAGGCACAGCCCGGCCGAGGCGCCGATCTCGATCAGCGCGACCGGCTCTCCCGGCTCCGTGATCCGCTCCAGCGCCCCGACTAGCGGGGCGCAGCGCAGCGCCTCGTTCGTCTGGGTGAGGCGCTCCGCTGCCACCGGCGCGACCCGCGGCCACTCCCGCCGCAGCCACTCCGCGAAGCCCGGGCCGTCCACCGCGGGCACCCCGAGCAGCCGCGCCACCGAGAACAGCAGCGACGGCTGCCGGTGGGCGGGCGGCAGCTCGTCGATCAGCGCCAGCAGCGCCCCGTCGCCGGCGACGGCGAGCGCCCACTCGACCTGCAGCTCGGAGGTCTGCGCCAGCTCGACGGCGGCGCGGCGGTAGCGGTCGGCGGTCGGCTCCATGCCTCCATCCTCCGCGATGCCCCGCGAACGGGATCCCCTCAGCACGCCCCCGCGCCGCTACGGTGAGCGGACATCCACCCCTCCGAGAGGACCCCGCCGTGCTCGACGCCGTCATCACCCTCGCCCAGACGTCCCTGCTCAGCCAGAACGACGTCCCCACCGGCCTCAACGCCGCGACCTCGGTCGGCAGCTTCTTCGGCGGCCTGATCGGCTACGTCATCGCCGTCGTCGCACTCTGGCCCGTCTTCACCAAGGCGGGCCGCCCGGGCTGGGGTGCGCTCATCCCGATCTACAACACCTACCTGCTGACCAAGATCGCCGGCTACCACGGAGCGACGGTGCTGCTCTTCCTCATCCCGTTCGTCAACGTGATCTGGGCGATCTTCATCGCCCTCGGCGTCGGCCGGGCGTTCGGCAAGGGCGCGCTGTTCAGCATCGTGCTGCTCTGGCTGCTGGCGATCATCGGCTACCTGGTCGTGGGCTACGGCTCCTCGCGCTACATCGGCGACGGCGGGAACCCCGCCCGCCGCCCGCGCTGACCTCAGCGCTCCAGGTGCGGCGGGTGGTCGCCGTGCCGGTGCACGATCCGCCAGCCCTGCCCGTCGATGCGGCGGTAGACGTGGGTGACCCGGATGATCAGCGGAGCCGTCTCGCGCCCGTCGATCCGCGTCGCGCCGATCTCGCGGCCGACCGTGTAGGCCAGGTCGCCGGCGACATGGATCAGGTCGTAGTGCGGCGTCAGCCCGCCGCCGGCGAAGCGGCCCGCGACCCAGCCGAGCGTCTCGTCGATCGCCGCGCGGCCCCGCTCGATCGTGCCGAACGCGCCGTAGAGCGTCGAGTCCGCGGTGTCGGCCCAGCAGCGGCGGTACGGCTCCGCATCGCCCGCGGCCATCGCGGCGAGCGCCTCGCCGACGGCCACGAGGGCGAGCACGAAGTCGGGCGGCAGCTCGGTGACGGCGGCGGCACCGAGGGCGGAGGAGGCGGCGGCGTCCATGCGCGGGACTCTACTCCCGAGGTCACCCGCACCGCCGGCGGGTCGGCACTGCCGATCCCGATCGCTGTCGGTGGTCGCCGGTAGAACGGACGCATGTCCGGCACCCGTCAGCGCACCCTCCTCGACGTCCGGCGCATCTACGCCGAGCCGGCCGCGCTCGAGCTGCCCCGCGGGCAGGAGATCGTCGAGCGCTGGCCCGCGGCCGAGATCGTGCCGGTCGACTCGCACTGGAACATCCCGGAGGTGCACGGCGACGAGGCGAACGTCGCGCGCTGGGTGCGGATCAAGACGGAGGCGCTCGTCGTGGGCGTCAAGAAGTCGCTGGTCACCCGCCCCAACGGCCGCTCCGCCGACTTCATCGCCCCCTCCTCCGCCAACGGCTGCGCGATGGCCTGCGTCTACTGCTACGTGCCGCGGCGGAAGGGCTACAGCAACCCGATCACGGTCTTCGCGAACATCCGGCAGATCCAGCGCCACCTCGCCCGCCACATCGCGAAGCAGGGCGTGAAGGCCGAGGCGAACCAGTGCGACCCCGAGGCCTGGGTCTACGACATCGGCGAGAACAGCGACTGCTCGGTGGACGCGCTGCTGAGCGACAACGTCCGCGACCTCTGCGACCTGTTCCGGATGTCGCCGACCGCCAAGGCCTCGTTCGCCACCAAGTACGTCAACCGCGAGCTGCTCGAGTGGGACCCGCTCGGCCGCACCCGCCTCCGCTTCTCGCTGATGCCCGCCGAGACGGCGAAGGTCACCGACGTGCGCACGTCGCCGATGGCCGAGCGGATCGCCGCGATCAACGACTTCGTCGACGCCGGCTACGAGGTGCACGTCAACTTCTCGCCGGTGATCCTCACCGAGACCTGGCAGCGCGACTGGACCGAGCTCTTCGAGCAGCTCGACGCGGCCCTGCACCCGCGGGCCAAGGCCCAGCTCGCCGCCGAGGTGATCCTGCTCACCCACAACGCGGGCCTTCACGAGGTCAACCTCGGCTGGCACCCCAAGGCCGAGGACCTGCTCTGGGCGCCCCGGATGCAGGAGTCGAAGGTCTCCGAGAACGGCGCCGTGAACATCCGCTACCGCCGCGACCTCAAGCGCGCGGCCCTCGACCGCTTCCTCGCCCTGCTCGCCGAGCGCCTGCCCTACTGCCGCGTCCGCTACGCGTTCTGATCGAGGGTCCGGAGGAAGAGCGACGCCCCCGCGGCCGCATCGGCGCGCAGCCGCTCCTCCAGCTCCTCGTCGCCCGCCTCCCGCATCTGGGCGGCGAAGTGCCCGGCCCACCGGCCCTGCGGATCGAGCAGCATCGACACCGCTCCGCGGGCGACGGCGGCAGGTGGCCGTCGATGGCTCACCACCGGAACACCTGCGATCGCCCGTGCCGCTTCCCGAGCCCCGCCGGGGTTGTAGAGCAGTACGAACATCAGGTCGTAGGCGTCCTTCGGTGCGGCACGCGCCGCCAGGGCCGCGCATTTCGCAGTGAGGTACCCGCCGAGAACCGCGTCCCACTGCCACCCCGCCGCTTCCCTCCTGGCCTGGAAGCCGGACGTCGCAGCACCCGATCCAGCCAGCCGAAGTCGAGCTCCTCGCGGTCGTAGACGAAGCCGAGCTCGAAGAGGAGATCGACATCGGTGGTCCCCAGGTGAGCGGCGGGCGCCGAGGGGGCGAGGAAGTCCGGGTTCAGGCCGCCGATGACGACGAAGTCCTGCGCGTGCGCTCCGGCGAGCAGCGCGAAACGGACCAGCGCGTCCTCCGCTCGGGCGCGCGCCGCTCTCGTCCTCGCCTCAGAAGCCGATGACCCTCTCCCTCAAGAACTCCGCCGCCTCGGCGCTCCGGCCCCCCGCCCGCAGGAGATCGGCGTAGACGCGAACCGGCGACGCGACCGTCACACCCTGCACGGACGAGGCCGAGGCCAGGATCTGAGGGGGCGAGGCAAGGAGGTGGATCCGACCGCCGGTCTCGACCTCGACCGCGCCCCCTTCGCCATTCAGATCCTGGCAGGCCCGGTCGAAGTCCTCTGCCGTGACGCGGATCAACAGGTCGGGGACCCTGGTGAGGAAGGGTGCGAGCCGATCCGCCGCAGCGCTGCCGGAGGCGCACCACCCGGTGGTCACGGTGCGCTCGACCAGGTCGAGGGACTCCGCCACGTCTCGCCAGGGGACGTGGAACTGGCGCGACTCGTCCGCTCCCGCCGCTCGAGCCGAGTGCCCGGCCCAGTCGCTCAGCAGCCTGCCGGGGTCGCGGAACTCCCGGCCGGCCGTCCTCCCGCGCTCCGGACCCACCTTCGCGGTATAGCCCTCCGCGTCGAGAGCGGCGAGCGCCTTGGAGGTCTGCTGATAGGAGAAGCCCGTGGCGGAGACCAGCTCGGCAGCCCGCGCCGCGGAACCACCCGGCCCTCCCCCACCGCGGACGAGAGCGGCGAGCGCGGCCTCCGCTGTAGCGAGCCTCGCGGCGCTCCACGCCCCGACGCGCGGGGGCCTGCGGCGCTCGGGCGGCAGCCGCACGATCAGGAGATCGGGATCGATCCGGATCACGGCGCTCCCCGACTCGTCAGCCCACGATGCGCCCTGCTCATGCAGGAGTGCGCGTGCGCCGGGCGACATCCCGCGGGCGAGGAAGACGGGCACGTCGTTGCGCCCTCCCGGCAGGTCGCGCTCGCGCGCCCGGCGCACGTCGGCCGGCAGTCCCTCGCCGATCCACACCGGAACCAGCGACCATCGCGCCGGCCGACCGACGACGACCCTGCCCGCGTCCACCCGCGGTGACGCCTCCTCGGGCAGGGCGCTGCGCAGGAGCTCCAGCAGCGACTTCTCTCGTCTCACCACGGTTTTCATCCTACTTGGAGAAAATCCTTCTTTCTCGAAAATAATCGAGTCCAGGCTTCGGGGGAGAGAAGTGCGGTCTGAGTGCGTCGGGGCGCCCGGCATCGCATTCCTGGGAGTCCGCCCGCCGTGCCGCGGCGCCGCTTCGCAAAGCGGATAGCGGCCCCCGTTCCAGGGCCGCTCCCCGTACCTTCGGAGAACGGTCGTTCCTGCGACCACTCGCTCGACTCCCCCCTCCGCCCGGCACCCGGCAGAGGGAGTCGCCGCCAGGGCCCCTCGCGCCCGGCGGTGGGTCGGCCTCCTCCGACTCGCACGACGTCCCGGCGCTCCGCCGGTTCCCCCACGTCCCGTCGCGGCCGACACCGCGACTCCCACACAGAACGGCGGCTCCGCACATGGGCGCTCTCCTCTACGGCACTCCGGCCACCTCCCACGAGATCGACGACCGCGCGCTCGCGCACCTGCAGATCGTGATGATCAACAAGTTCCGCCGCAACGAGGCCTTCGCCTTCCAGCTGGACGCCTCGAGCGCGCACGGCACCGGCCGCCAGACGCTCTGGCTGCACCCGACCATCCCGCTGCAGTTCTCCTTCCACGGCAGCCGCGTCCCCGCCATCAACGCCGCCTGGGTGCGCGCGCTGATGGAGGAGGCCAACAGCGGCCGCGGGCTGCGCATCGTCCCCGAGCCGGCGCAGCAGCCGGACTCCGCCGTCGCCACCGCCGCGGCCTGATCCCGTCACGCAGCCGGGGGGCGGGGAGACGATGATGCACGGCACCGAGCACTGGGCCCCCGACTTCCTCCGGCTCGCCGGGCCGGCGCACCGCGACGCGGACTTCGCCTGCTCGACGACACTCGACGGCGTCACCGGCTCGCTCTGCGTCACCGAGGGACTGCTGGTCCTGGGCGGCACGCAGCCGACCGTCCGGCTGCGGGCGCTCGACATCCGCTCCTGGTGGGACACCTCGACGGGCGGCACGTTCTCGCTCGCCGTCGAATCCGGCGCCCAGCACTCGGTGGTGCTGCTCTCGCAGTTCCGCGGCGCGACGGTGGTCGCCATGACGCAGGCCTTCGGGCCGCGGAAGCGCCGCGCCGCCGCCTAGGTCGTCTCCCCAGGCTGTATCCGCCCAGCGAACTTCCGCGCCGCTGCTCTCGACCTCGATGCGCACGCATGCGACGCTGGGGGTGATGGACGACTCGAACGGCGAGGTCATCCGCTCCGACATCGGCGGGCGGGACTTCGAGCAGGCACGCGCACTGCTCGAGTCGGTGTACAACGGGCACCGCTTCTCGGTGGAGCCGGGCGAGGACTTCTCCTACCGCTACACCTCGGTCGGCGACAGCGACGTCACGCTCCGCGGCAGCCAGTTCGCGGGCTCGATCGAGGGGCGCATCCAGACCGACGGCGAGTACGTCGTCTCCTGGCTCACCGCCGGCGAGGGCGTCACCGACCTCGACCACGCGCCGATGCGCCAGATCTACGGCCGCCCCGCGATCTTCGTCACCGGCCGGCCGAACGCCTTCGAGTTCCACGACTACCGGCAGAACCTCATCCACTTCGACGGCGGCTACCTCGAGGGCGTCGCCCAGGAGGTGGAGGGCACGGCGGGCGGACCGCTGCTGTTCGACACCACCGCGCGCCCCGAGGGCGAGGCGCTGCGCCGCTGGTCGGCGACCGTCGCCGCGGTCGCCCGGGTGATCTACGACGTCGACAGCTCCGCGCTCCTGCGCCAGGAGGCCGACCGCGCCGTCGCCGCGGCGCTGCTCGAGACGTTCCCGCACGAGTCGCTCGCGGCGCCGACCGACCTCGCCGTGCCGCGCAGCGGGCGCCTGCGCACCGCGATCGAGTTCATGTACGCGCACGCGCACGAGCCGATCCGCACCGAGACGATCGCCGAGGCCTGCGGCGTGGGCCTGCGCACTCTGCAGTCGGAGTTCCGCCGCGAGTTCGGCTTCACCGCCGTCGACTACCTGCGCCGCATCCGGCTCGACGCCGTGCGCAAGGAGCTGCGCGCCAAGGCCTCGGGCGAGGTCAGCGTGACCGAGGTGGCTCACCGCTGGGGCTTCGCGCACCTCGGCCGCTTCTCGGCGTCGTACGCGCACCGCTTCGGCGAGCGGCCGAGCACGACGCTCGAGAAGTGACCGGCGCCCGAGTGACGGGCGCCTAGAAGAAGTCCCCGCCGCTGTCGTGGTCCTCGCTCGCGCGGGCCTCCGTGGTGGGCCGGGCCGGCAGCAGCCGCCGCGTCTTGTCGCGCATGGACTCGACCGCCTCGTCGTCGTCGAGGTCGATCCCGCGGTCGAGTGCCGGGCTGGTGAAGAGCTGGCTGGCGGGCCCGAGCAGCAGGCGGGTCTCGCCGCGCAGCCCCTCGTCGGAGAGCCCCGGGACGACGACGAGGTCGGACTTCCCGACGTTCGCCAGGGCCTGGGCGTACTCGACGACCGCGGTGCACACCGCGTCCCCCAGCAGCACGAATCCGCTCGCGTAGTACAGCTTCTGCATCGTCTTCCCCTCTCGCGCGCACGACCGCGCCGAGATCCGACGCTAGAACGCGGCGCTGAGAGCTCCCACCCCCTTGACGGAGGGACCGAGAGCTCCCCTCCCCCTACTCCTCCGCGCCGCCGACGGGCGTGCGGTTGAGCGTGTAGGCCTGCTCGCTGCCGGCCACGCCCGCGACGATCACCGTGATCGGCGCCGTGTAGGTGCCGAGCGGCCAGGTCAGCAGCAGGTCGGCGGTCTGCTCCTGGGTGCGGCCGTCGACCGGGACCCAGGCGATGGTCTTGCGGTACGAGCCGTCGGCGAGGTCGCGGTTGGTGCGCAGCAGGAGCGTCTGCGACCCGTCGGAGCCGACGCTCGAGGAGACGACCGAGAAGTTGGGGCCGTCGGCGGCGGTGATGCGCAGCGGAGTCGCGCGCGAGTCGCCGGAGCCGGAGCGGGTCATCCGCGGCGCGACGGTCAGGGTGACGAGCTCGCCGGCGGTGAGCTGCCCGGTGATCGCGATGGCGAGCGGGCGGTTCACGTTGATCTGCTCCTCGCGGAAGCTCTCGGCGGTGAAGGAGGTGTACTCGACCGAGCGGACCGACGGCGCGGGCGGCGGGGTGGTCGAGGCCGCGGCGAGCGGGGCGGCGGCGGCGACCGCGACGATCGGGACGCTCCAGGCGGCGGCGGTCGTGATCGTGCGGCGGTCGAGGGTGCGGGATGCAGTGGTGCGGCGGGAGGGGGCGGTGGTCATGTCGTCTCCAGACGTCGGCGCGGTGCGTCCCCCTTCCGGGGACACGCGCCCACGCTAACCGACACCTGACGGCCAGCCGAGTCCCTGCGAGCCCTCTCAGCCCGGATGCCACCCCTACGGGGGAGGTGGCGCCCGGGAGCCCCGCCGGGAGCGCTACTGCTCCGCCGCGCGCGCCACCGTCTCCAGCCGGGCGACGTTCTCCGGCCACCACTCGGCGGGGACCGGCGGCAGGTTGTCGCCCGGCGTGCGCAGCCCGACCCGGCCGTCGATCAGCTCGCGCACGATGTCGGCGTGCCCCGCGTGCCGGTGGGTCTCGGCGGTGAGGTGCACGAGGATCCGGTGCAGCGTCACGTCGCGATTCGTCCACCACGGCACGACGCCCGGCGCGTCGAGGTCCAGCGCGGCCACCGTCGCGTCGGAGTGCGCCCAGACCCGGCGGTACTGCTCCACCACCTGCTCGCGGGGCTCCTCCGCCGTCGCCCACATGTCGGAGTTCGGCTCGGACTCGTCCTCCATCCAGGGCATCGGCTCGGGGAACGGCCGGCCGAAGACGGCGCCGAGGTAGCCGGCCTCCGTCCCCGAGACGTGCTTCACCAGGCCGAGCAGGTTGGTGCCGGTGGGCACCAGCGGCCGGCGGAGGTCGTACTCGCCCAGGCCGTCGAGCTTCTGCAGGAGGGCGTCGCGGCCCTCCTGCAGATAGCGGAGGAGAGTCTGCTTCTGATGGGCGCTGCTCGGATCGGCGCTGCTCGGATCGATGCTGCTCATGCCCCCCAGCCTGGCCCGGGCCTCAGAGCACCGCCACCCGAGCGTCCTCGCGCACGACCTCGGTCAGCACGGTGCGCCGGGTCTCGGCGCCGACGGGCGACACCTCGCCGGTCAGCACGACCTCGGCCGTCGCCTCCTTCGAGGCGCAGTCCGGCCCGACCCAGAGCTCGATGAGCCCCGGCTCGACCGAGCGGACGCCGCGCCGGTCGGTGAAGGCGAGCCGCGCGCAGGGGACGTCGAAGCGCACGAGCGCCTCCTCCCCCGCCGCGAGCTCGACCCGCGCGTAGCCGAGCAGCTGCGCGACCGGCCGGGTCACCGAGGCGACCACGTCGCGCGCGTAGAGCTGCACGACATCGACGCCGTCGCGCTCCCCCGTGTTGCGCACCCGCACGGTCGCGGTGAAGGCGCCGTCGGTCGGTGCCTCCGCGGCTCCGGGACCCGACGACTCCAGCGCCAGCTGCGACCGGCTGAACGCCGTGTAGGTCAGCCCGTGCCCGAACGGCAGCACGGGCGTGCTGTCGGCGCTGGTCACGTCGGAGGGCCCGCCGAGGATCGGGTGCAGGTAGGAGAACGGCTGCGCCCCGGCCGAGCGCGGCAGCGAGACCGGCAGCCGGCCGGACGGCGAGACGCGGCCCGAGAGGACGCCCGCGATCGCGCCGGCCCCCTCCTCCCCGGGGAAGAACGCCTGCAGCACCGCCGCGGGGGCGGAGGCGCCGCGGATCGCCCAGTCGATCGCGTAGGGGCGGCCGGTGAGCAGCACCAGGGCGACCGGCGTGCCGGTGGCCACGACCGCCTCGACCAGCTCGCGCTGACGGCCGGGGAGCTCGAGGCTCTCGACGTCGTTGCCCTCGCCGACGGTGCCGCGGCCGAAGAGCCCGGCCCGGTCGCCGACGACGACCACGGCGATCTCCGCGTCGCGGGCGGCCTCGACGGCCTCGGCGATCCCTGCGGTGTCGTCGGAGGCGCTGTCGGCGGAGGGGTCGTCGCCCTCCACCGAGCAGCCCTCGGCGAGGAGCAGCTCGCTCCCGGGGAACTCCGTGGCGAGCGCCTCCCGCACCGTGCGGATCTCGAAGCCGAGCGGCACGCCCTCGTGGTGCGCCAGCACATGGTTGGCGAAGGAGTAGCAGCCCATCAGGGCGGGCGCGCTGTCGGCGTTCGGGCCGATCAGGGCGATCCTTCTCGGCTGAGCGAGCGGCAGCACCCCGTCGTTCGTCAGCAGCACGAGCGACTCCTCGGCCAGACGGCGCGCGATGTCGCGGTGCGCGGGCGAGTCGAGGTCGATCGACTCGGGCGCGTCGTCGAAGCGGGCGTCGAGCAGGCCGAGCCGCTCCTTCTGCGCGAGCACCCGCAGCAGCGCGCGGTCGACGATCGCCTCGTCGGCGCCGCCGGAGCGGATCCGCTCGGCGAGCGGCGCGAGGAACGCGTCACCCGTCGGCAGCTCCACGTCGATGCCGGCCTCGAGCGCCAGCTGCGCGGCCTCGCCGAGGTCGGCGGCGACGGCGTGCATCAGATGCAGGAAGGCGACCGCGAAGTAGTCCGCCACCACCACGCCGTCGAAGCCCCAGCGCTCGCGGAGCACGCCGGTGAGGTAGGCCGGCGTCGCGCCGACCGGGTCGCCGTCGATCTCCGCGTAGGAGTTCATCACCGAGCGGGCGCCGCCGTCGCGGATCGCCATCTCGAACGGCGGGAGCAGCACGTCGGCGATCTCGCGCGGTCCGGCGTGCACCGGCGCGTGATTGCGGCCGCCGCGCGAGGCGGAGTAGCCGATGAAGTGCTTGAGCGTCGCGTCGACGCCCGCCGACTGCAGCCCGCGCACGTAGGCGGTGCCGATCGTGCCGACCACGTACGGGTCCTCGGCGATGCACTCGTCCACCCGGCCCCAGCGGGGGTCGCGGATCACGTCGAGCACCGGAGCCAGGCCCTGGTGGATGCCGAGCTCGCGCATCGACCCGCCGATGGCCGCCGCCATCTCCTCGACGAGCTCCGGGTCGAACGAGGCGCCCCAGGCCAGCGGAGTCGGGAAGGTCGCCGCCTTCCACGCCGCCAGGCCGGTCAGGCACTCCTCGTGCACGATCGCCGGGATGCCCAGCCGGGTCTCCTCGACCAGCCGGCGCTGCTCGGCCCACAGCCACTGCGCGCGCTCGACCGGGTCGACCGGGCGGGTGCCGTAGACGCGGGTGAGCTGGCCGATGCCCTCGCGGGTCGCGTCGGCGTAGCCGGTGGAGGTGGCCATCTCGCCGGCCAGCGGCGCGACGACCTCGCCGCCCTGGTCGACCCAGTAGCCGACCAGCTGGGTCAGCTTCTCCTCCAGCGTCATCCGGCCGATCAGGTCGGCGACGCGCGCGGACGGGGCGGGAGTCTCGGTGGTCGGGCTCTCGTTCATGGGGGTCATCCCTTCACCGCTCCGGTGAGTCCGCCGACGATGCGGCGCTCGAAGACGCTGAAGAAGATCAGCGCCGGGATCATCGACAGCGACACGAAGGCGAGCACCTTCGCCGTGTCGACGGAGTACTGCGACGAGAAGGCCTGCACGCCCAGCGGCAGGGTGAAGCTCGACTCGTCGCTGAGGATGAACAGCGGCAGCAGGTAGCTGTTCCAGCTCGCGATGAAGGCGAGGATGCCCGTCGTGATCACGCCCGGCATCGCCAGGCGGACGACCATCCGCCAGAAGAAGCCGATCCGGCTGCAGCCGTCGATGAAGGCCGCCTCCTGGATCTCGTCGGGGATCGCCCGCAGGAACGGCACCAGGATGATGATCGTCGTCGGCAGGCCGAACGCGATCTGCGGGAGCACGACGCCGGCGAGCGAGTTCATCAGGCCGAGGCTCTTGATCACCAGGTAGAGCGGGGTGATCGCGACGGTCATCGGGAACATCAGTCCGGCCGCGAAGAGCGCGTAGAACACGCCGCGGCCGCTGAAGCTGTAGCGGGCGAGCACGTAGCTCGCCATCAGCCCCAGCACGACGACGCCGAGCGTGGTCGCTCCGGCCGCGATGGCGGAGTTGCCGACCTCGCGCCAGAAGATGCCGCCGGTGATCACGTCGAGGTAGTTCTGCACGTTCCACGGCGCGGGGAAGCCGGACGGGTCGGTGGTGATCTGCGCGTTCGTGCGGAACCCGCCGATGATGATGTACGCCACCGGCGCGAGCATCAGGGCGATCACGACGATCGCGACGACGTAGGCGATGATCGTGCCGCGCCCCAGCGGGCGGCGGCGGGGCTTGGGCGGCCGCGGCGAGAGCGGCGTGGTCGCGGTGGGCGGCTTCGTGCCCGGGGGCACCGCTGTCAGGGTCGTCATCTCTTGGCTCCGGCCTTCCTCGTGTCTCCCGTGAGGGCGCCTTCGGTGTCCCGCCGCAGCACGAAGCGCTGGTAGAGCAGCGCGACGATCAGCGAGACGAGGAACAGGACCACGGCGACCGCGTTGCCGTAGCCGTAGTTGCCGGCGTTGCGGCCGTTGGTGACGAGGTACGTCGCCATGGTCGAGGTGCCGGCGGTCGAGGACACGTACTGCCCCCAGATGATGTAGACGAGGTCGAACAGCTGCAGCGCGCCGATGATCGACAGGAACGCCCAGATCCGCAGCGTCGGCGCGAGCAGCGGCAGGGTGATCCGCCGCTGCACCTGCCAGTAGGACGCGCCGTCGATCGACGCGGCCTCGGACAGCTCCTCCGGGATGCCCTGCAGGCCGGCGAGGAAGAGGATCACGGCGAAGCCGATGTACTTCCACGTGATGATCAGCATCAGGGTCCAGAGGGCGATCGCCGGGTCCGAGAGCCAGTCCTGCTTCAGTGCGCCGAGCCCGACCTTCTCCAGGAAGCCGTTGACGGCGCCGCTGGTCTGGAGCATGAGGCTCCAGCCGGTGCCGACGACGACCTCGGAGATCACGTAGGGCACGAAGATCAGCACGCGGATGATCGACTGCCCGCGCAGCTTGCGGTTGAGCAGCAGTGCGATCAGGATCGCGGCCGGCCCCTGCAGGACGAGCGAGAGCACCACGATCGTGCCGTTGTGGCTGAGCGCCTCGTGGAAGGTCGGGTCCTGCAGGATCGTCAGGTAGTTCTTGAACCCGACGAAGTCGGTCGGGACGCCGTAGCCCTGCCAGCTGAAGAAGCCGTAGTAGGCCGCCATCACGACCGGGAAGATCACGAAGGCGAGGAAGACGATCAGCGCCGGGCCGACGAGGATCGCGACCTCCAAGCGGCCCGACCAGCCCAATCCTCGAGGGCGCGGGCCCCGGCGGCGTCGCTTCGCCGCCGGGGCCTCGGGGCGCGCGTCCTCGCGGAGCGCAGTGGTCGTCACGGTCAGGCCTTGGCCGCGGCCGCGTTGACAGCCTCAACGAGCTGCTCCGGGTCGCTCTTGCCGGCGAGCAGGTCGACGACGGCGACGTTCAGCGCGTTGCCGACGTTCTGGCCGTAGACGGTGTCGAGCCACTGCGAGACGTAGGGCGCCGAGTTGTAGGCGGCGAGGATGTCCTTCAGGTACGGCTCGGTGACGGCCTCCTGCGCGACGGTGTTCACCGGCGGCGCGTTGAAGGCGGCGTAGTACTCCTTCTGCACGTCGGAGGTGGCGAGGTAGTTCAGGAAGTCGACGCACTCGTCGGGCGCCGCGGTGGAGCAGGAGTAGCCGTCGACGCCGCCCATGATCGAGCCGGGCGCGCCGGCGCCGCCGTCCACCTCGGGGAAGGGGAACCAGCCGAGGTCGGGCAGGGGCTTCTCGTCGGGGGTGAGCGAGGCGATGACGCCGGGGTTCCAGGCGCCCATCAGCTCCATGCCGGCCTGGTGGTTGGCCAGGAGTCCGGCCGAGGATCCGGCGCCCTGCTGGGCGGCGGTGGTGAGGAAGCCCTCGTTGAACGGCTCGGTGCCGGCGAAGGACTGCAGGTCCTCGCCCGCCTTCAGCCAGCAGTCGTCCGAGAAGTCCTTGGAGTCGGCCGCCTCGGCCATGGTGTCCGCACTGCACTCGCGCAGGGCGAAGAAGTAGAACCAGTGCGCGGCGGGCCAGGCGTCCTTCGCGCCGAGCGCGATCGGCTGCGCTCCGGCGCTCTTGAGCGCGGTGACCGCGGAGTCGAGCTCGTCGAGGGTCTTCGGCGTCTCGGTGATGCCGGCCTCGGTGAAGAGGTCCTGGCTGTAGAAGAGGCCGCCGGGGAGCACGGCCACGGGCATCGCCCAGACCTTGTCGTCGAGCGTGTTCGCCAGGAACGAGCCCTCGGGGATCTCGCTGCGCGCCTGGTCCGAGATGCCGCCGGTGAGGTCCTTGACCAGGCCGCCCGCGACCATCGCGGCGAGCTTGCCGCCGCCGCGCTGGAGGAAGATGTCGGGGGCGTCGCCCGAGTTGAGCGCCGTCTGCAGCTTGCCGTCCAGGTCCTCGTTCTGGATGGCCTGCGACTCGATGGTGACGCCCGGGTTGGCGGCCTCGAAGTCGGCGATCGTCTTCTCCCAGAACTCCTGGCCGGGGCCGGTGGTGGAGTTCTGCCACAGGGTCATCGCGACGGTGCCGTCGGAGGATCCCGCGTCCTGGGCGGAGCAGCCGCTGAGGGCCGCCGCCGCGCCGAGCAGGGCCACGGTGGCCACCGCCGTCTTCCTGAATGCTGATCTCGTGAACTTCATCGTTCGAACCGTTCTCTTCGCTGAGAGGCGCCGCCAGGGAGAGCGGCGCCGGGGTGCACCCGTCCAGGACGGGCCCGATCAGTCTCAGAGCGGCCGAAAGGATCGGCAAACGTTTTCGAAACCATTTTCCAAGCGCCGGCCTCCGGATCCGGATCGCGCTCTCATCGGCGCGCTTCCGGGGTCTAGGGTCGACCGCATGTCCCTCCGCCCGACCATCCACGACGTCGCCGCCGCCGCCGGTGTCTCGGTCGCGACCGTGTCGAAGGCGATGAACGGCCGCTACGGCATCGCGCCCGCGACGGCGAACCGCGTGCTCGAGATCGTGCGCGAGCTCGGCTACGAGTCGAGCCTGGTCGCCAGCAGCATGCGCTCGCGGCGCACCGGGGTGATCGGCGTGCTGGTGGCCGGCTTCGAGCCGTTCAGCGCGGAGATCCTCAAGGGCGTCGGCTCGGTGCTGCGCCGGTCGCGCTTCGACCTGCTCGCCTACAGCGGCTCGCACGAGGGCGAGCAGGAGGGCTGGGAGCGGCGCTCGCTCAGCCGGCTCAGCGGCACCCTGATCGACGGCGCCATCGTGGTGACGCCCTCGGTGGTGAGCACGCCGTCGGACATCCCGCTGGTGGCCGTCGATCCGCACACCGGCCGCGCCGACGTGCCGACCGTCGAGTCCGACAGCTTCGGCGGCGCCCTCCAGGCCGTGCGGCACCTCGTCACCCTCGGCCACCGGCGCATCGGCTTCGTCGCCGGCCGCGTCGACCTCCGCTCCGCCCGGCTCCGCGAGGCCGGCTACCGCGCCGGGCTCTCGGAGGCGGGGATCGCGTTCGACGAGCGACTGCTCCGCGTCGGCAGCTATCACCACGACACGGCGCGGCTGCCGGCCTCGACGATGCTCTCGCTGGCCGACCGGCCGACCGCCGTCTTCGCCGCGAACGACGTCTCGGCCCTCGCGATCATCGAGACGGCCGCGCACCTCGGGCTCGACGTGCCGCGCGACCTCTCGGTGGTCGGCTTCGACGACGTGCCCGAGGCGGCGCGCTTCGACCCGCCGCTGACCACGATCCGGCAGCCGATGCAGACGCTCGGCGCGACGGCCGCCGAGATGCTGATCACGCTGATGGCGGGCGGCACCCCCGCCTCGCTGCACGTGCAGCTGCCGACCCAGCTGGTGCGGCGCGCGACGACCGCGCCGCCCTCGATGCGGAGGACACCCTGATGCCGGACGACCTGACACCGGGCGACCTGACACCGGACGAGGACGGGGCCGAGCCCCGCGACGCGCACGACGAGCTCTTCGACGCGCTGGTGTTCGTCGACCTGCCCGTGCTCGACGCGCTGCTCGACACCCGCTTCGTGATCGAGCACCCGACCGGGCTCGTGCAGTCGAAGCTCGACTGGATGGACGACATCGCCGAGGGCCTGAAGGAGTACCACGCGATCGACCACGTCGAGAGCGCGGTCTCCGGCACGGCCGCGCACCCGGTGCTCGTCTCGCGCACCCTGACCGAGGCGACGATCGGCTCGCTGCACGCCACCTGGCGGCTGCAGCTCACCAGCCGGCTGGTGCCGGTCGGCGACGAGTGGGTGATCACCCGGACGACCGTCAGCACGTGGTGAGCGCTCGATCCGACTGTCGTCAGGCCTGCAGGATCACCGCGCCGTAGTGCGTGCCCGCGCCGGTGCCGACCAGCAGCACCGACTCGCCCTCCTGCACGCGGGCGCGGTGCAGCGCGAGCGGGATCGCCGCGCCGATCGTGTTGCCGACCTCGGGGAGGGTGATCACCATCCGCTCGCGGCCCCAGAGCCGGGCCATGCCGTCGAGGCCGGCCTTGCTGGTCTGGTGCGGCACGACGCGGTCGATGCCCGGCAGGCCGGTGCCGAGGCCGGGCCGCACCCGCTCGAGGAAGGCCGGGAAGTGCCGGAGCGCGTCCACGAGCAGCGCGCCGCCGTGCATGTCGAAGCGGAAGTCGTCGAGCCGCACCGGGGCGTCCTCGATCCGGATGCGCGAGCCGAAGCCGCGGATCTCGGCGTGCCGGACGCCGCTCGGCCGGGTCTCGAAGCGCGAGGTGACGATGCCCTGGTCCGGCCGCTCGGCACGGCCGAGGACGACGGCGGCCGCCGCGTCGCCGAAGAGCAGCGCGCTCTCGGGCTGCCGGACGTCGATGCCGCGGCTGCCGCCCTCGGTCGAGACGACGAGCACCCGCTCGGCGCGGCCGGTCGCGAGCAGGAAGCCGGCCTCCTGCAGCGCGAAGAGGAACGAGAGGCAGGTCGCGTTCAGGCTGTAGGCGGAGACGTCCTCGAGGCCGAGGCCTGCGGCGATCAGCGCGCCGCCGTCGGGGATCGCCTGCAGCTGGGTCCCGGAGGCGTTCAGCACGACGTCGACGTCGCGCGCGTCGATCCCCGCCGCGTCCAGCGCCCGCCGGGCGGCGAGCAGGCCGAGCTCCAGCGGATCCTCGTCGTCGGCGAGCCAGTGCCGGGTCAGCACTCCGGAGCGGCGCGCCGCCTCCTCCGCGTCGATGCCGCAGAGCGCGGCGACCTCGGCGGTCGGCACGACGCGCGACGGCAGGGCCTCGCCGGTGCCGAGGACACGGACGGGCAGCAGGAGCGGGAGCGCGTCGGCCACGGTCCTGTATAGCGCCGATGAGCCCGCGCCCGCTCGCGCTAGGCTCCGGCGGGACGGAAGGGGGGTCCGGCGTGACCGAGTCGACGAATGGCGCGTTCTGGGTGGTCGTGCCCTTCTACGACGAGGAGAAGCTGCTCGGCGGCGCCCTCGACGCCCTCGCCGGGCAGACCGACCCCGGCTTCACCCTGCTGCTCGTCGACAACGGCAGCACCGACCGCTCCCGCGCGGTGATCGACGCGTTCCGGGCCCGGCGGCCCGACCGCCCGGTCCTCGTGATCGACGAGCCGCAGAAGGGCACCGGAGCCGCCTCGGACACCGGCTTCCGCCACGCCGTCGCGCACGGCGCCGCGACGGTCGCGCGCACCGACGCGGACTGCCTGCCCGCCCCGGACTGGGTGGCGCGCCTGAAGGCCGACGTCGCCGACGGTGCCCGCTTCGTCGGCGGCCGGCTCGTGCCGCGCACCGACGAGCCGGTCTACCGCTGGTACGACGGCGTGATCGGCACCGCGATGATCCGCCTGATGGAGCACGCCCCCGGCGTCTTCTACCGCCGGCCCGGCCAGCGCTACCGGATGTTCATGGCGGCCGGCTCGAACCTGGCGATCGACGCCGCGCTCTACCTCGAGGTCGGCGGCTTCCCGCGCTCGAGCATCGACGACACCGACGAGGACCTGGAGCTGCACCTGAAGGTCTGCCGGGTGATCCCGCGGGCGCAGGCACGGCTCGACCGGAAGGCCGTGGTGCGGATGTCGATCCGCAAGGGCAAGGCGCTCGGCTACCTCGGGATCCTGCTCTGGTACTGGGGCCGAAAGCGCTGGGGCCGCGCGGGCGTCGCGGAGGTCGTCGATGTCCGCTGACGCCCGGGAGTCCGCTGACGCGCGGGAGTCCGCTGAGCAGCCCGGGCCCCGCCGCGTCCTGATCACCGGGGCGACCGGCTTCCTCGGCGGCCACGCGGTCGCCGAGTTCCTGGCCGCGGGCGACGAGGTGATCGCGACCGGCCGGAACGCCGACGCGCTCGCCCGCCTGCGCGCGACGGGCGCCGAGACGATCGCGGCCGACCTCGCCGAGCTCGCGACGCGCGACGTCCGCGCCGACGTGCTCGTGCACGCCGCCGCCCTCTCCAGCCCCTGGGGCCGCTGGCGCGAGTTCCACGCGGCGAACGTCGCGGGCACCGCGGCGATGATCGACCTCGCCGAGCGCTGCGGGATCCGCCGGATCGTCTTCGTCTCCTCGCCGAGCATCTACTCGGCCCGGCGCCACCGGCTCGGCATCCGCGAGGAGGACGTCGACCCCCGCAGCCGGATGAGCCTCTACATCCGCAGCAAGATCGCCGCCGAGCGGCTGCTGCAGGAGGCGCACGCCGCCGGCCGGATCTCGGAGCTGGTGATCCTGCGTCCGCGCGGACTGATCGGCGTCGGCGACCCGAGCCTCATCCCGCGCTTCGTCGCCGCGAGCCGGCGCCGCGGCGTCCCGCTCTTCGACGGCGGCCGGAACCCGGTCGACATCACCTGCGTCGAGAACGCGGCCCTCGCGCTCCGCCTCGCCGCGGACGCCCCGGTGGCGAACGGCGGCGTCTACAACATCACCAACGGCGAGCCGGCCCCGCTCGGCGAGCTGCTCGACCGCTTCTTCGCCGCGATGGGCGAGGAGCCGCGCTACCTGACGGTGGACCTGCGGGTGCTCAGCGCGCTCGCGGTCGTCCTCGAGCGCGTCTACGCGGTGATCCCCGGCGGCGCGGAGCCGCCGTTCACCCGCTACACGGTCGCCACCCTCGCCTACGCGCAGACCCTCGACATCTCGCGGGCGCGCGCCGAGCTCGGCTACGCGCCGCGGGTGCCGCTCGCGGAGGGCCTGCGGAGGGTCGGCGAGCACTACCGGAGCGCGCATGGGTGAGCACGGGCCGGCCCTCCAGGTCTTCGCCTGCGGCGAGACGAGCTTCCCGCTCTCCCGCGTCTTCCGCGGCGGGAGCCCCGCGCGGCGCACCTTCCCCTCCGCCGCCTTCCTCTACACGCACCCGAGCGGCCGGCGCGTGCTCTTCGACACCGGCTACCCGCCGACGCTGCGCGGCACCGGCGCCGTCGGCGTGCTCTACCGGCGGATCCTCCCGGCCCGCGTCGGCGCCGACGAGACGATCGACCGGCGGCTCGCGGCCGTCGGCCTCGCGCCGTCCGACATCGACACGGTCGTGCTCTCGCACCTGCACCCCGACCACGTCGGGGGCCTGCGCTGGTTCCCGGACGCGACGCTCGTGCTCTCGCGCGGCCAGCTCGAGACGATCGAGCGGAGCCGGATCACCGACGGCGTCTTCGCGGCGCTGATCCCGACCCGGGCGGACACGGCGACGCTCGTCGACGACCAGCCGGTGGCGACCACTCCCAGCGGCGTGGCCGGCTACGACCTCTTCGGCGACGGCCGCTTCGTGATCACCCCGCTGCCCGGGCACGCGAGCGGCCACCTCGGCGCGCTGGTCGAGGGCCGCGTGCTGCTGGCCGGCGACGCGGCCTGGGGCCGCGAGTTCCTGACCTGGTCGGACCGGCTGCGCTTCCTCCCCCGGCTGATCAGCCACGACGCGGAGGCGCACCACCGCACGTCGCACGAGCTGGAGCGCCTCGAGGCCGCCGGGCTGACGCTCTGCTTCAGCCACGACCCCTACCCGCCGCGCGTGCTCCTGGCCTGAGCCGGTTGCACCGGCCCGCTCAGCTCGCGAACTCCTCCGGCCGGTCGTGCTCGGCCAGCGAGAGCCGGACCCGCTCGATGTCGGCGTCCGACGGCAGCTCCGAGGTGACCGCGGCGATCGCCGTGCCGACGTCGACGCGGCTGGCCGGCAGCCCGCCCTCCGCCGCCAGGCGCGTCGCGACCTCGGCGACCTCCTCGTCGGAGAGCCGGCGGCGCAGCAGCGCGATCAGCGGCACGAAGTCCTGCTCGGGCAGCCCGGCGGGGTAGCCCGCGCGGAGCCAGCGGACGACGCGCGTGACGAGTCCGGCGCGCTCCGAGGCCGGGCGCTCCGGCTCGGCGAGCTCCTCCGGGCGGGCCAGCGGCCAGCCCGCGCTCGCGAGCCGTGCCGAGACCCGGACGAGGTCCTCGGGCAGCGCGGGGCCGAGGAGCGTCTCCTCGATGCGCTGCCGCATCCTCGCGGCGGAGAACTCCTCGCCGGCCGCGTCGGCGCGCACCGCGTCGGAGAGCAGCTGGCGGACGACCTGCTCCAGCTCGTCGCGGGTCAGGCTGCGCTGGAGGAGGCCGAGCAGCGGAACGTAGTCGGTCTCCGGCACTCCGGAGGGGTAGCCCGCGCGGAGCCAGCTGACCACCCGGGCGACGACGCCGTCCGCGGGGGCGGGAGCCGCCGCGTCGGGCGCCGCCGGGTCGGTCGCCGCCGGGTCGGTCGCCGCCATGCTCAGCCCTTGGGGACGAACGTCGGGAAGACGTGCTCGAAGCTGACGGCCTGGCCGAGGCCGGTCGCGATGATGATGCTCAGGCCCACCGCCACGGCGGCGACCACGATCACGAAGCAGAGCACGCCGAGTGCGCGCAGCAGCGGCGCGGGGAGGCCGGGAGCCTGCGAGGTCGAGGTCGCGGTTCCGGTGGCTCCGTCACCGCCGGCGAGGGCGAACGAGCGGACGCCGACGGCGAAGAGCACGGGCAGGCCCGCGCCGAGGAGCACGGCGATGAGCGCCACCTGGCCGGCGGCAGTGAAGAAGAGGGAGAGCACGGGTCGGTCCTTTCGAGTCGGTACGGAGGGATCCGGGCTAGACGCCGGCGGTCTGCTTCGCCGCGGTGCCCGCGTCCGACCACTCGTCGTTGACGTTGTGCGCGCCGATGCTGTCGCGGCGCGAGCGGACGTAGATGAAGACGGCGACGGCGACGAGGACGGCGGTCATCAGGATGCCGCCGGCGGCCCCGCCGACCAGGTGGCCGATCCACCACATCACGGCGCCCATCAGCGCGGCGGCGGGGAGCGTGATCACCCAGGCGATCACCATCCGCAGCGCCACGCGCCAGCGGACCTGCGCGCCGGGGCGGCCGACGCCGGAGCCGAGGATCGAGCCGGTCGCGACGTGCGTGGTCGAGAGGGCGAAGCCGAGGTGGCTGGAGGCGAGGATGACGGCGGCGGAGGCGCTCTCGGCGGCCATGCCCTGCGGGGTGTCGATCTCGACGAGGCCCTTGCCGACGGTGCGGATGATGCGCCAGCCGCCGATGTAGGTGCCGAGCGAGATGGCGAGCGCGCAGCTGAGCTTGACCCAGAACGGGACGGACTCGGTGTCGCTCCAGCCGCCCGCGGCGATCAGCGCGAGGGTGATGACGCCCATGGTCTTCTGCGCGTCGTTGGTGCCGTGCGCGAGCGAGACGAGCGAGGCGCTGCCGATCTGGCCGATCCGGAAGCCGCGGTGGATGCGGCGGTCGGCGAGGTTGCCGATCACGCGGAACACGAGCCAGGTGCCGATCGCGGCGACCGCGCCGGCGAGCACCGGGGACATCAGCGCGGGCAGGATCACCTTGCCGACGACGCCGTCGAGCTTCGAGCCGTCGCCGGCCCAGTTGACGCCGTTGAGGCCGAGGCCGGCGAGCGCCGAGCCGATCAGGCCGCCGAAGAGGGCGTGCGACGAGCTGGAGGGCAGACCGAGCAGCCAGGTGAGGAGGTTCCAGACGATGCCGCCGATGAGGCCGGCGAGCACGATCAGCAGGAGCGCCGAGCCGCCGCCCTCCAGCAGTGCCGGGTCGGGCGCGCCGGTGGAGTCCTGGATCTTGACGACCGCGTTGGTGACGGTCAGCGCCACCTCGATGCTGAGGAACGCGCCGACCAGATTGAGGACGGCGGAGAGCGTGACGGCCACCTTCGGCTTCAACGCGCCGGTCGCGATGGACGTGGCCATCGCGTTCGCCGTGTCGTGGAAGCCGTTGGTGAAATCGAACGCCAGAGCGGTGACGATGACGAGCGCGAGAAGGATGAAGGGATCCACGGAGGAGATCCTCCCGCCCGCGCGGGCCGCCCGGAAGGGTTCGCCGGGGCGTTCACCGGCTGTTCACCTCTCCGAGCGGCGCGCCGGGCTACCCTGTGCAGTTTCTCAGGGTAGGGGCGTCCCGCGGGGCTCGCTCAGTTCGAGGAGTGCGGCAGCGGCAGCGTGAGGTCCGGCACGTGCTCGGGGTCGGCGTCGGGCTGCTGCTCGGGCTGCTGCTCGGCCTGCTCCTCGCGAGCCTTGTCCTGCTCCTGGTCCTGCTCGTCGTGCGCCGCGCTCGGCAGCGGCGGCGTGAAGTCGGGCGTGACCGACGGGTCGGCCGCGCCGACGGCGATGTGCTCGCGCTCGACCACGTGCTTGGGCGCGGAGGGCGCGCTGCGCTTCTCGGCCTGGGCGGCCTTCTTCGCCGCCTTCTCCTGCCGGCGCTTGAGCGTGTCGGTCTGCTCGGCGAGCTTGCGGGCCTTCTTGCGCAGCTTCTTGCTGGAGTCGCGCACGGCGTCGTGGGCCGCGCGGACCGACTTCTCCGCCTTGGCCAGGGCCTTCTTCGCGCGCTTCTGCGCGGCCTTGTCGTCGGTCTTCTGCGACGACTTCTTCGAATCGGACCTCTTCTTCTGCGCCATGCCGGCTCCTCACACTCGTCGACCCGATCGGTCGTGGGTCCACCGTAGCGAGCGGGCACCGCACGGGGCCTGGGCGGAACGGCCGGCCGGGGAGTACAACTGCCGCATGACCGATGCGATCTCCCCGCGCGACTTCCGCGCCGCCCCCGGCACCGCCGACTGGCGGGTCGTCGGCGACGGCGCCCGCGCCTACTTCCGCACCGGCGATCGCGGGGCCGGCTCCTTCGCCGCGGGGGCCGCCCTGGTCGCCTCGATCGCCGTCCTCGCCGAGCAGGCCGGCCACCACCCCGACGTCGATCTGCGCTACGGCGGCGTCGGCGTGCGCCTGATCAGCCACGACGTCGGCGACATCAGCGAGCGCGATCTGGCCCTCGCCCGGGAGATCTCGGCCGCCGCCCGCGCGCTCGGCCTCCCCGCCGAGCCGGCCGCGGTGCAGAGCCTGCAGATCGCGATCGACGCCGTCGACGTCGCCGCGGTCCGCGCCTTCTGGCGGGCCGTGCTCGGCTACTCCCCCGTCGAGGACGCCGACCTGGCCGGTCCGCGCGCCCTCGGCCCGAACCTCTGGATCCAGCGGATCGAAGGCCCGCGCCCGGAGCGCAACACGATCCACCTCGACCTCTACCTGCCGCGCGACGCCGTCGACGCCCGCCTCGCCGCGGCCCTCGCCGCCGGCGGGCGCGTCGTCGACGACGCGAACGCGCCGGAGTGGTGGACCCTCGCCGACCCGGAGGGCAACGAGGTCGACCTCGCGCCCTGGCGGGACGACAGTGAGTGGAGCGTGTGAGGCCGTGACCCGGCGAGCCTGGTGAGGCAGGCTGGAGTCATGGTCTTCACTCCGAACCCCGGCGGCTACTCCGGCAGGCACGGGCTGCGCCGCCAGATGCGCGGCCCCAAGCGCGATCGCTGGATGTGGTGGCGCCTCGGCTCCGGCGTCGCCGCGACCGTCGCCGGCCTGATCGCCCTGCTGGTCTTCACGAGCGGCCGGTACTGATCGTGTCGCGCGAGCGGGTCACGGGCATCGGCGGCTTCTTCTTCGCCGCGCGCGACCCGGCGGCGCAGGCGCGCTGGTACGCCGAGCACCTCGGCATCGACGAGGTGCCGATGGAGTACGGCGCCCCCTCCTGGCGCCAGGACGCCGGCACCACCGTCCTCGCCCCGATGCCGGCCGGCTCCGAGCCGCTCGGCCTCGCCGGCTGGACCCTGAACCTCCGCGTCCGCTCGCTCGACGCGCTCGTCGCCCAGCTCCGCGCCGCGGGCATCACCGTCGAGATCGACCCGGAGACCTACCCGAACGGCCGCTTCGCCGACCTGCACGACCCCGAGGGCAACCGCCTCCAGCTCTGGCAGCCGGCGGGCGCGGACGCGTAGCGTCTCGCAGTCGCAGGTGCGTCAGGCGCGGTCGTGGAGGGTGATCAGGTAGCCGTCCGGGTCGGCGAAGGTGAAGGTCAGGCCGAAGGGGCCCTCGGCGGGAGCCGACGTGATCGGGACGCCGGCGGCGGCGAGGTCGTCGTGCAGGGCGGCGACCTCGGTCGCGTGCAGCCAGAGCGCGATGCCGCGGCCGGGCTCGGCGGGGAGCTCGGTGCCGGGGATCACGTCACGGATGGCGAACGGGATCGGCGCGGTGTCGAAGACGACGGCGTGCGGCGGGCCGGGGCGGCGGGAGAGGCCGAGGCGGGTCTCGTAGAACTCGGCGGAGCGCTCGAGGTCGCGGACCTGGAGGGAGAGGAAGTCGGGGCCGGTGATCGCCATGGGAGCGCCTTTCGTCGGGGGTGGGTGTCAGTTTTCTTACATGGAGCGTATGTCAGACTACTGACATGAGTCAACAGGGCGAGAGCACGGCACGGATCGAGCTGGACACCTCCGTCGGCTACGTGCTGAAGGAGGCGTCGAGCGCCCTGCGCGTCGCGATGGAGGCGGCGCTGCGGCCGCTCGGGATCACGGTCACCGCCTACTCCTGCCTGGAACTGCTGGCGCACCGGCCCGGGCTGTCCAGCTCCGAGCTGGCGCGGGGCGCGTTCGTGACCCGGCAGTCGATGCACGTGCTGCTGCAGTCGCTCGAGCGCGACGGTCACCTGATCCGGGCCGAGACGGCGCCGAGCGGTAGGGCGCTGCCGATCCGGCTCACGGCGTCCGGCGAGGAGCTCCTCGGCGAGGCGAGCGCGGCCGTCCGGGCGGTCGAGGAGCGCATGCTGACGGGGCTGGACGGGGCGCGGATCCGCGAGCTGCACGCCCTGCTCCGCCACTGCGCGGAGGCGCTCGCCTGAGCCTGCGGCATCGATACCGTGCGCCGCTCGGCATTCTCCCAGTGGCGTTCCGGAGCTGCGCAGGTACTCTGGAGGGTCGCCGCGCGGTCCCCTGAGCCCCGGCTGACACCCCCCTGAGCACCACCTGCTGAGCGCTGCTGAGCGCTCCGCTGCCCCGACCCGCCCTGCCGCGCCCCCGTTCCCCCGCGGCGAACGACCCGGAAAACCACGACTGCATGCACCACTCCGACCACGCCCCGGCCCCCGTCTCCGCCGCGACCGCGCAGGCCCTCCCGACCCGCCGGCAGCTGCGCGAGCAGCGCGAGGCCGAGCAGGTCGCCGCGCGCAGCGTCGCCCGCACCGCCGCCGCCCGCACCGCCGCCGCCCGCAGCACGGCCCGGAGCACCGCCGTCCGCCGCCCCTCGACGCGCCGCGTGTCCGCCTTCGCCGCGATGACCTTCGTGGTCGGCCTGGCCGTCACCTCGACGATGCCCGCCTTCGCCGTCGGCGACACCCCGGAGTCCGCCGTCGCGACCGACACCGCGAACGCCGTCGCCGCGGCCCGCCCGCAGAGCTTCGTCGCCGCGGGCGTCGTGCAGCAGAGCGTCACCCGCGACGCCTTCGCCGCCGAGGCCAAGCCCGAGGTCCTCGTGCCCACCGCCTCGCTCGACGCGATCACCGCCGGCGCGGGCGAGTCGACCGCCGCGGCCGCCGGGGTCTCCGGAACCTGGGTGCTCCCGATCGCCGGCCACATCAGCAGCAGCTACGGCCCCCGCCCGGACCAGCCGGTCGCCGGCGTGAACCTCTTCCACAAGGGCACCGACCTCGCCGGCGCCTGCGGGACCCCGGTCCTCGCGGCCGCGAGCGGCACCGTCGAGGAGGCGGCCTACTCCGGCAGCTACGGCAACTGGATCCTGCTCGACAACGGCGGCGGCATCGAGACCGGCTACGCGCACAACACGGACCTGCTCGTCGACGTCGGCGACACCGTCGTCGCGGGCGAGGTCATCGCGACCCGCGGCTCGACCGGCGCCTCGACCGGCTGCCACCTGCACTTCGAGACCCGCGTCGACGGCGAGGCGGTCGACGCCGTGCCGTTCATGGCCGCCCTGGGCGTGCCGCTGGGCTAGCGCCGAGCCGGAGCGCCCGGGTCAGCCCAGCGGCACGGTGCGCGGGCCGGTCGAGACCGCGCCGGACCAATGGGCGTCGATGGGGTCGGTCGTCACGGTGATGCGCGCGTCCTGATCGACGGCGATCTCCATCGAGCCGGTGTTGCCGCCGCCGTTGCTCGTCGTCCGGGTGGTGCCCGGGTCGTAGACGCAGGACGAGCCGGTGGTCATCAGCCCCTCGACCTCGACGGTCACCTCGGCGTCGGCGGTGTCGCAGACGACCGAGACGGTCACGTGCAGCGGCTCGCCGGTGAGGCGCACGGTCTGCGGCGCGACGGCGCCGGTCTCGTCGACCCACTCGACGGCGGCGGTCGCCCCCTCGGGCAGCCGGACGGGCCCGATCGGGCGGTCGCCCGGCGAGGCCGAGGCGGTCGAGGAGGCCGCGGGCGCCTCCGAGACGGTCGGCGTCGCCTCCGCTCCGCTCTCCGCCGGGGCGGTGCAGGCGGCCAGTGCCAGCCCGGTGAGGGCCAGCGCGGCCCCCGTGGTCATCGTTCTTCTCCTGCTCTTCACGGCTCCCCCTGCTCGTGTCGGCGGTCGTGTCGGTCCCTCCGGTCTACCCGAGGCGGCCGCCGAGCGGGATGGTCTCTGCGGCGGTTGCCAGGGACGCGGAGCACCGGACGCGGCGGTTCCGGGCATCGGATCCACGGAGCCCGCGCCCAGATTCCCGAGTACTACTAGGTATATAGTGCACCTATGGATATCAGCAGCACCCGCTTCACCGATCGCGTCGTCCTCATCACCGGCGGCGGCTCCGGCCTCGGCCGCGCCACCGCCGTCCGCCTCGCCGCGGAGGGCGCGAAGCTCGCCCTCGTCGACGTCTCCGAGCAGGGTCTCGCCGCGACCGTCGAGGCGCTCCCCGAGGGCACCGAGTCGCTCACCGTGATCGCGGACGTGTCGAAGGCGTCCGACGTCGACGACTACGTCGCGCAGACCCTCGCGCGCTTCGGCCGCATCGACGGCTTCTTCAACAACGCCGGCATCGAGGGCCGCCAGAACCGCACCGAGGACTTCACCGCCGACGAGTTCGACAAGGTCGTCGCGATCAACCTCCGCGGCGTGTTCCTCGGCCTCGAGAAGGTGCTCAAGGTGATGCGCGAGCAGGGCTCGGGCATGGTCGTCAACACCGCGAGCGTCGGCGGCATCACCGGCATCGGCAACCAGTCCGGCTACGCGGCCGCGAAGCACGGCGTCGTCGGCCTCACCCGCAACTCCGGCATCGAGTACGGGCAGTACGGCATCCGCATCAACGCGATCGCCCCGGGCGCCATCTGGACGCCGATGGTCGAGAACTCGATGAAGCAGCTCGACGCCGAGAACCCGCGCAAGGCCGCCGAGGAGTTCATCCAGGTGAACCCGACCAAGCGCTACGGCGAGGCCGCCGAGATCGCCTCGGTCGTCGCCTTCCTGCTCTCGGACGACGCCTCCTACATCAACGCGGTCGTGCTGCCGATCGACGGCGGGCAGTCGATCAAGTACTAGTCGCCCACACCCCTTGGGCGTCGCGGCGCGAGAGGATGGTCGGATGAACCCCACCGGGCGCCTCCGCGCCGCGCGCGACACCCTGCTCGAGCACCGCACCGACGCGGCGGCCGCCACGGACGCCTTCCGCTGGCCGGACGTCGGCCCGCACTTCAACTGGGCCGTCGACTGGTTCGACGAGATCGCCATCGGCAACGAGAGGACCGCCCTCTGGATCGTCGAGGAGGACGGCTCGGAGACAACGGTCTCCTTCGACGAGATGCGCTGGCGCTCCGACGAGGTCGCCGCCTGGCTGCACTCCGTCGGCGTCGAGCAGGGCGACCACGTGATGCTCATGCTCGGCAACCGGCTCGAGCTGTGGGAGTCGATGCTCGCGATCATGAAGCTCGGCGCGGTCATCCTGCCCGCCACGACGCTCCTCTCCCCCGCCGACCTCGCCGACCGCCTCGAGCGCGGCGAGGTCGCGCACGTGATCGCGGACGCGACCGAGACCGCGAAGTTCGAGGGCCTCACGGAGGACGTCGGGCTGATCGCGGTGGGCGGCGCGGCGGACGTGCCCGAGGGCTGGCTCGACTACGCCGACTCGATCGAGGCCCCCGGCATCGCGCCGAGGGTCGTCGTCGACAGCACCGACGCCTGCCTGATCTACTTCACCTCGGGGACCACCTCGAAGCCGAAGATGGTCGTGCACACCCACGAGTCGTACCCGGTCGGGCACCTCAGCACGATGTACTGGCTCGGCGTGCAGCCGGGCGACGTGCACTCCGCGATCAGCTCGCCCGGCTGGGGCAAGCACGCCTGGAGCTGCTTCTTCGCGCCGTGGAACGCCGAGGCGACGGTGTTCGTCTACAACTACTCCCGGTTCTCGCCGGTCGCGCTGCGCGAGCAGCTGGACCGCGCGGGCGTCACCACCTTCTGCGCGCCGCCGACGGTCTGGCGGATGCTGATCCAGTCCGATCTCGGTGCCCGCCCGCGCTCTCTCAGCGAGATCCTCTCGGCCGGCGAGCCGCTGAACCCCGAGGTGATCGCGACCGTCGAGCGCGACTGGGGCCTCACCATCCGCGACGGCTACGGCCAGACCGAGACCACGGCGATCATCGCCAACCCGCCCGGCGCCGAGGTCGTCTCCGGAGCGATGGGCCGGCCGCTGCCGGGCGTCGCGATCGCGCTGATCGACCCGGTCACCGGCGAGTCCTCCTCCACAGGCGAGATCTGCCTCGACCTGTCCACCGAGCCGGTCAACCTGATGTCCGGCTACCACGGCGACGACGAGCGCACCTCCCGCGCGCGGGCCGACGGCTACTTCCACACCGGCGACGTCGCCGTCCGCGCCGTCGACGGCACCATCACCTTCCTCGGCCGCACCGACGACATCTTCAAGTCGTCCGACTTCAAGATCTCACCCTTCGAGGTCGAGAGCGTGCTGCTGCAGCACCCGGCCGTCGCCGAGTCCGCGGTCGTCCCGGCGCCCGACCCGACCCGGCACAGCGTGGTCAAGGCCTACGTCGCGCTGGCGGACGGCTGGGAGCCGACCGCCGAGACCGCCGCGGCGATCTTCCGGCACACCGACGAGCTGCTCTCCTCCTTCGAGCGGGTGCGCCGGATCGAGTTCCACGAGCTGCCCAAGACCATCTCGGGCAAGATCCGCCGCGTCGAGCTGCGCGAGCGCGAGGAGCAGGCCTTCGCCCGCGGCGAGGAGCTCGCGGCGGAGTGGCGGAGCGACCGGCTCTAGCGCCGGTCCTGCGTGCTCAGTCCTCCGTCGGGCGGCGGCGCTGCTGCTTGGTGGCGGAGCGCTGCTGCTTGCTCGCGAGGTGGCGGCGGCCGGAGCCGCGGGTGGGGCGGGTCGGCCGGCGCGGGGCGGCGGGCGGGGCGAGGGCCGCGGCGACGAGGTCGCGGAGGGTCGTGAGGGCGACCTCGCGGTTGCGCAGCTGCGAGCGCTCCTGCGAGACCGTGACGGTGATCGCTCCGGAGACCAGGCGCTGGGCGAGCCGCTGGAGGAGGCGCTCCCGCTGGTCGTCCGTGAGCGCGGCCGACTCCGCGACGCTCCAGGTGAGCTGCACCCGGCTGTCGGAGGTGTTGACGTGCTGCCCGCCCGGGCCGGAGGAGCGGGAGAACCGCCACTGCAGCTCGGACGCGGGGATCGTCAGGCGCGCGGACACCTCGAGATCCGCACCCACCTCGACAGCCATGCGGCAAGCCTGGCACGCCGAGCGCGGTCAGGCCGAGGGCGGACGTCCTCCGCCCGCGCCGCCGCCGCCCGAGGGCACCGACCCGCCGGTCGGCTCCGTCGTCGTGTCGACGCGGACCGTGAGGGCGAAGCGGTAGCCGGAGGTGGCGTCGCCGGTCGCGGTCGGCAGCTGCAGCTCGCCGCCGTCGTCGCCGAAGACGTTGTCGTCGTCGAGGCTCACCTGGGCGAGGTTCTCGCTCGAGCCCTCGTAGCCGCTGAGCGCGTAGACCGCGGTGCAGGCGTCCTCGGGGACGGCCAGCTGCGAGGTCGCGATCGCGTTGCCGGAGTCGCTGATCGAGTCGACGTCGGGGTAGACCTCGAAGTGGATGTGCGGCCAGCGGCCGGAGTAGCAGGCCGGGAAGATCGAGGTGTAGCCGACCTCGCCGTTCGCGTCGGCGACCTGCACGCCGCGGAGGTAGGTCTCCTCGGTGATGCCGTCGGAGTACATCGAGTAGCCGCCGGACGCGTCGCAGTGCCAGACGTAGACGGCGGCGTTCTCGAACGGGACGCCGCCGTTCGCGGTGTCGAGGATCGTCAGGGTGAAGGCGAGCGGCACGCCGGCCGCGGTGGCGCCGCCGTCGATGCTCGAGCGGATGTCGCTGCGGACGATGCCGGAGTCGCTCAGCACGTCGGGGCCGTTCGAGCCGTCGCCGGGGTAGGGACCGGCGGTCTCGTCCGGGATCTCGCCGGTGGTCGCGGCGGCGCTGCTGCTCGCGCTGCTCGTCGCGGTTCCGGAGGCGCTGCCCGCGACGGCCGAGCACGCGGCCAGCGCCGTGGTGGCGGCGCCGACCCCGATCAGGCCGAGCACGCGGCGCCGATCGAGCATCCGGCGGCTCAGCAGGGTGCCGACGTCGAAGGAGAGGCCCTGGTCGACGACCTCGTCGTCGGGGCGGACGAGGGCACGGCCCTCGTAGCGGAGGCCGTCGGGGGTGCGGTCGGGCTCGGGGATGCGGGACATCGGGGGATCCTTGTCACTCGGGGGCTCGGGGGAACCCCAGAGTGACCGGCGCGGCAGGCGGGAGCCTTTGCGTCGCCTATGAGCCTCCGATGTCAGTAGCCGCTGGTGTCCCGGCGCGACCGCCGCCAGAAGGCCTTGAGCCGGTCGACCTGCCGGTCGGTCCACGCGTTCGACAGCGCGAAGGCCGCGGCGGCGGGATCGCCTCCGCTGCTGATCCGCTGGATCGCCTCGAGCGCCTGCTGGGTGGGGTCGCGGTCGTCGGGGACTTCGGGATCGTGACGCGACTCGGTCACGATGCGCTCTCCGGGTACGGCGTGCTCGCCGCCGGCCAGTCCGACGCCAGCAGCTCGCCGCGCAGCCGGTGGTACTGCTGCACGGCGCTGAGCGAGTCGGTGCGGAACGCGATCGCGACGGCGGCGTCGCGCCAGTAGCCGTCCCAGCCGCTGTACTGCGCGAAGACGCGGGAGCCGATGCTCTCCAGCAGCTCCCAGGCCCGGTCGGCGGTCAGGTAGCCGGCGACGTAGGCGTAGCGGATCGCTCCGATCGTGCGCTCGGCGTCGCCGGCGAGCAGCAGCACGGGCGGGCGGCCGCCGACCGGCTGCGCGCGCTCGAGCAGGTGGAACTCGCTCTCGCCGGTGAGGGCCGCGATCCGGGAGCGCATCCGCTCGGCGTCCTCCGAGGCGGAGACCTCGGCGAAGCGCGTCGACAGCGGACCGCGGGCGAGGACGTCGGCGACGAACAGCTCGACGTCCTCCGCCGAGGCGATGCGGAAGTCGCGGTCGAGCGCGCCGCGCTGCTCGGTGAGCGCGGGCATCGGCAGCTCCGGCCAGGGCGAGCCCTTGGCGCCGTCGGCGTAGCGGGCGCGCAGCGCGGCGGGCAGCTCGGCCCAGGTGGGCTGGAAGGCGAGCGAGGAGTTCCAGCCGCCGAAGGAGAAGTCGCTGACGGCGTCGAGGGCGAGCAGCTGCTGCTGGCGCAGGGTCGGCGCGGGCGTCCGCGCCTCGGCGCGGTAGGCGAGCTGCTGCCGGCGGGGCGCTCCGGCGTCGCGGATCTGGAAGGCGATCGACGCGAGGGCCAGCCCGAGGACGAGGCCGATGCCGAAGGTGAAGATCGGCAGTCCGGTGCTGCCGTCCGCGCTCGCGAGACCGAGCACGAAGCCGACGATCCCGAGCGGAGCGGCGACGGCCGTGACCAGCAGGGCGCGGCGGCCGATCCCGCCGCCGGGAGCGCGCCGGTGCGCGTCCGCGGCACGCGCGTAGCGCAGGCGGGAGCGCACGGGGAACTCGACGTCTCCCGGGTGATTCTGCAGCGGCACGATCGGCAGCCTAGACGGGCAGCGAGGACGCCGCGCGTGTGGTTGCCTGGGGTCATGAAGCTTGCCGAAGCACTCCTCGAGCGGGCCGATCTGCAGAAGCGGATCGAGGCCCTCCAGTCGCGGATCGTCGCGAACGCCTCCTACCAGGAGGGCGAGGAGCCGACGGAGGACCCGTCGGAGCTGCTGGCCGAGTGTCTGCGCGCGCTGGACGCGCTGGAGCGCCTGGTCACCGCGGTCAATCTGACGAACACGACGGCGACCACGCCCGACGGCACGCGGCTGACCGCGGCGCTCGCCCGGCGCGAGTCGCTCCGCACGCAGCACAGCATCGTCGTGCGCGCGGCCGACGCGGCGGCGGGCGACCGCGGCTATCGGCAGCTGCGCAGCGAGCTGCGGCGGCTGCCGGCGCTGCCGGTGCGCGAGCTGCGCGCGCGGGCCGACGTGCTCGCCCGTGAGCTGCGCGACCTCGACGCGGCGATCCAGCGCACCAACTGGGAGGTCGATCTGCTGCAGGAGTGAGACGGAGCGCCCTGCGGGGCGCAGTCGGGCGGTGAGTCGGTAGGCGCACCGGAGCGAGCACACACCGTCGGGCCGGCGGTCAATCCGGCCCACTGTCACGCGGTGGGCAGCGTACGGCTCCGGCCATCACTCACAGCCCAGCACCGACGACCGGTGACCGCGCAGACAGGACATCTCATCACCACGTGCTGGCCGGGGCGCCGAGGGCGGGTTCGGGGACCTCACCGCCTGTCCTGCGTCAGCGCGCGCAGCTGAGCCGCGAAGAAGGCCAGCGAGCGGTCGACCTCGGGCAGCGCGGGCGTGCGGTTGAGGTGGCCGTGCGGCATGCCCTGCGCGAGGTAGCCGGTCGCGGCGACGCCCGCCTCCGCGAGCTGGCGGAGCAGGAGCTCGGCCGAGCCGCGCAGCTCGTCGAACTCGTTGACGAGGACCGAGGCCGGCGGCAGTCCGTGCAGCGGCGCGGCGCCGGGGAGCGCGTGCGGGGGCAGGTCGGAGAGGCGCCCGACGTAGGTGCGGACCATGTCCTCGATGCCGACGGTCGGGAAGCGCAGCAGCGGCGGGAGCGGCATCAGCTCGCGAATCACGGCGTCGTCGAGTGCGGGGTTGGGGAAGTGCGCGAACGGGTAGGCGAGCAGCACGTGGTCGGGGAGGCGGGTGCCGGCGTCGCGCTCGCGGAGCGTCGCGGCGAGGGCCAGGGCGGCGCCGGCACTGGCGCCGCCGATCGCGACGGGCAGCGCGTCGGGGGTCTCGGCGCGGAGGTGGCGCCAGGCGGCCTGCACGTCGTCGAGCGGGACGGGGAAGCGGACCTCGGCGCTCGCGAGGCGGTAGCCGACCGAGACGACGCGAGTGCCGGCGCGGGCGGCGAGCTCGGCGGAGACGACGTGCGACTCGCGCATCTCGAGGTCGCCGGCCTGGAAGCCGCCGCCGTGCACCCAGAGCAGGGCGGAGGCAGCTGGCTCTGCGGGCGCGTAGATCCGGAGCGGGATCGGGCCGTGCGGACCGTCGATCGCGGCGTCGGAGACGGTGACGCCCTCGGGGAGCGACCACGGACCGGGGTCCTCCTCGAACTCGGCGACCTTCGCCGCCTGCGCCGCGTCGAGCGGGTAGGCGACGCCGTCGAGCAGCGGCAGGCGGGCAGCGAGGTAGGGATCGAGCGGCAACGGTGCCTCCTGGAGGGTGCGGGGTACGGGGACCACGGTAGTCAGCGTTCTGCCGGACGGTGGATCTCGATACGCCCTCTCCGAGGGCTACTCGATCAGCATGGATCACCCCCGCGGCGCCGACCATCCAGGGAAGGCGCGAACGCGCTGGAGAGCATGGGCGGGCGCGCTCGTTCCATGCTGGTCGAGTAGCGCGAAGCGCGTATCGAGACCCGCCCTCTGCAGAACGGTGGATCTCGATACGCCCTCTGCGAGGGCTACTCGATCAGCATTGATCGCTCCAGCCCGGTGTCCGCGGAGCGGAGCATGCTGGTCGAGTAGCGCGCAGCGCGTATCGAGACCCGCGTCCGTCAGAACGGGGGCGGGATGTCCTCGAAGCGGGGGCCCGGCGGCGCCCCGGCCAGAGCGGGTGGGCGGATCGTGACGGTGCGGCCGGTCGGGGTGGTCCAGACGATGCCGCCGTCGGGGAGGGGGACGTAGGTCCAGCGGTCGCCGTGGCGCACGTGGTGGTGCGACGTGCACAGCGAGACGAGGTTCTCCAGGGCGGTCTCGCCGCCGTTGCGCCACTCGATCGTGTGGTCCGCCTCCGACCTCGAGGCGCTGCGGGTGCAGCCCGGGAAGCGGCAGGTCTGGTCTCGGAGCTGCAGATGCAGGCGCATCTGCGGGGGCGGGACCCGGCAGGTGCGGCCGACGGAGACGACCGCGCGGGTGTCCGGATCCGTGAGGACGCGGGTGAAGGAGGCGCCGGTCTCGACCAGCGCGCGGGCGAGGTCGGCCGGGATGAGGCCGTAGCCGTCGAGGTCGGCTGGTGCGTCGTCGAGTCCCGCGGCGGTCGACGCGGCGAGGGTGAGCCGCACCTCGGCTCGGATCCCGGGGACGTACGACTCGGACACTCGAGGACCGTCGCCCGCGGGAGTGGTGCCCGCGATGTCGCCGTCGCGCAGCAGATCGGTGAGGGCATCGGCCTTCAGCTGAGCCAGCGTGCGCTCGTCGCCGCCCTCCCGGAGGGAGCGGGCGATGCGGTCGAGACGATCCCCGATGCCCATCGCGTCCGGCGCGGGGAGGAGCGCGCAGAGAGTCGCCATCCCGTCGATTTCGGGCGAGATCCACACGGCGCGGTCCTGGCGGGCGCGGGCATGGCGCTGAGCGAACGGCTCCTCGTGCAGCTCGTCGCGGAGCCGGGCGACGATCCGCCTCAGCTGCGTCGGCGTCACGTCCGGCGCGACGCCTGCGGCGCGCTCGTCGAAGGCGGCGCGAGAGGCGGCGGGCAGGGTCGCGGCGGTCGCGCAGATCACCTCGCTCGACTCCCAGAGGAGGCGTCCCTCCGCCACCGCGGCGCGCGTGCACGGCAGCTCCTCGACCAGCAGGATCGCCTGATCGATCACCTTCGACGCCGCCCGCTCCGACAGGCGCAGCGCGACCGCGAACTGCGCCCGGATCGACCGCTCGACGAGGCTGCTCGCCTCGCTCCGGGAGAGGCCGCCGCCCCGCGCGAACTCCTCGGGAGCGGTGAGCGCCGTGCGGTACGCCAGGTGCACGGCCTCGGCCCGCGTGAGCAGGAACCGCGCCGATGTGGCACCGAGGTCGGCGGCGACGCCGAGCACCGCGCCGACCGCGGCGACCGGCCCGCTCGGTTCCTCCGCGCTGCTCGCGCCGCTGATCTCATCCATACGAGTATCGAAGCAGGGACCGTCGACACCCGCGGGGCGGTGTCGATCAGCCCGAAGACAACTCCGCGAAAGAGCTCCTGTGGAGGAGCCACGGCGGCGGCGCGGGCGCCTCAGCGTGCAGGCGAAGCGCGCTCGAGGAGGAGGACCCCGTCCAGGAGGACCGTGTCCTCGCCGTCGGGTCCGGTCGCCGTCCGCTCGCGGGTCTCGACGAGCCGGGGCGTCCACTCGGCCGGATCGAGGGCGAGGGCGGCGAGCTCCTCCTCGGGCGAGGCGAGGACGGGCCCGCCCTCGTGCCGGTGCGCGTGCGCGGACCAGGGCGGCGCGGCCGCGTGCGAGACGACCGCGAGGACTCCGCCGGGCGCCACGAGATCGGCGGCACGGCGCAGGATGGGAATCCGCGGCAGCTCCACCATCGAGTGCAGGAAGCTCGACGCGACCAGGTCGAAGACGCCCTCGACCGGCCAGTCGGCGCCGAGATCCGCCTGGCGGACGTCGATCACGAGACCCCGGGCGAGCGCCTCGGCCCGGGCGCGCTCGAGCGCGGTCTCGGAGAGGTCGAGGCCGGTGACGGTCCAGCCCTGTGCCGCCAGCCAGAGGACGTCGCCGCCCTCGCCGCAGCCCAGGTCGAGGGCGCGGCCGGGGGTGAGGTCGCCGACGAGCTCGACGAGGGTCGCGTTCGGCCGGCCCGACCAGACGCGGTCGGAGTCCGAGTAGCGCGCCTCCCAGTGCTCGCGGGCGGTCCCGGGCTCGGCGCCGTGCTCGTGCTCGCTGCTCATGTCGTTCCCTCCGGCGAGCGCGGCGCGTGCGTCCGGCTCCGCTCGAGGATGCCGGACCGCGCGCTCCGGAGCCAGCCGTCGTGCCGCTTCGGCACGGGCTCCTCCCCAGGTGCCGAGTGCGGGGCTCTCTCCACCGATCTCCGCGACCCCTTCCGCGACACCGCGGACGCCGATTAGCGTCGGCGGCATGAGCCTGAGCTTCGAAGAGATCATCGTCGACTGCACCGACTTCCGCGCCCTGGGGCACTGGTGGCAGGAGGCGCTCGGCTGGGACATCGTCGACGAGGACGACGAGGGGATCGAGCTGCTGCCCGCATCCGGCCGCGGCCCGAGCCTCCTCTTCCTCGACGTCCCTGAGCGGAAGACCGTGAAGAACCGCCTGCACCTCGACTTCGTGCCCGACGATCAGGCCGCGGAGGTCGACCGGCTGATCGCGCTGGGCGCCACCCGGATCGACGTCGGCCAGGGCGAGCAGTCGTGGGTGGTGCTCGCGGATCCGGAGGGGAACGAGTTCTGCATCCTCTCCGCGCGCGAGTGACGGCGAGCGAAGATGCGTATGTATCGATAATGGCCTGAGAAAGTCAAGGGTAGAACGATCGTTCTCGACACCCCTAGCATCGGCTTCGACGCGAGCCCGCCCCGGCCGCGTAGAGACGAGGAGAGACCCGTGAGCGCGAACGCCCTGCCCGCGAACGCTCTGCCCGCGACGGCCGAGCCCGCGAGAGCGGAGAAGGCGCAGTCCCCCGCGCTGAACCGCACCGCCGGTCTCTACGCCTACGCCTACCGGCTCACGCTCTCGGAGTCGATGGCCACCGCCGCCCTGCACCAGGCCGCGGTCACCCTCCGCTCGGGATCACCGCGGGTCGCCGACGAGCAGTCGGCCCTCGAGATCGCACGGACGGAGATCGGCCGTCACAGCGTCGGCCGCCGCGCCGCGCTCGTTCCGGCGTCCGCTCCCGTCGGGCTCCGCGAGGACGACCTGCTCCGCTCCGCGTTCCACCGCCGCCTGCACGGCCTGCCCGCCCTCGAGCGCCAGTGCTGGCTGCTGCGCCACACCGGCGGGCACGACGTCGCGGTGATCGCCGACCTCCTCGAGATCAGCGCCGAGCAGGTGCGCTCGGCCCTCCGCAGCGCTGCGGCGATCCTCGTCGCGGGCGAGCTGGCCGACGCCGCCGCGGAGGACGCCGAGTCCACCGCCCTCTGACACGCGGATCGCAGCGGCGGGTGCAGGAGAGGAGGAGCCCGAGGGACGCCGGGTCCAGCCGGCGGCGCCCCTCAGGCGTCTGAGACCGCGCGGGCGGCGCTCCCTCGGGAGGCGTCCGGGCGGAGGTTCGGGGTCAGTCGAGGTAGTCGATGTCGTCCCACGGCTCCTGCAGGTCGCCGGTGTCGCGGTCGTCGTCGGGGACCTGGACCTCTTCGAAGATCACCGGCACGCCGGAGGAGATCAGCACGCTGACCTGGCGGTTGCCGACCACGACGAAGTCGATGAGTCCGCCGCCGGCCTGGGTCGCGCGGGTCGCGGACTCCTTGAGATCGTCGACGTCCGTCCCCTGGGAGAGTCCGTAGGTCTTGCCCTCGATGGTGACGGTGGTTCGGATCATCTGGCGCGCCTGCTCCTCGACTCGGGAGCCCTCACCCTACGAATCGCGCCGAAGTGCAGCCAGGCCTTGCGGAGGAGACGGCGGACTGCCACGCGCGCTCGCGGACTCTGCGCGGGACACGTGCGGAACGGCCCCGCTCACGCTCTCCCCGCTCGCGTCAACGGGGGTCACGCCGGGCCGGGCGGACCGTAGCGTGGCCGACGCACGATCCGAACACCCGCGGGAGCAGGACCGACCGCGGAACGAGCAACGAGGAGGATCCCATGACGGACACGAGCACCCCCGACACCCAGCCGGTCGAGCCCGACGAGGTCGACCCCGAGACGGCGACCGACCCCGAGGGCGACCCGGTCGAGAACCCGTCCGGCTGAACCGGGCGCGCGCCGCACGGCGCAGAGAAGGCTGAGAGCGCCGGACCCCCTGTCAGTCAGGGATCCGGCGCTCTCAGCCTGTGTTCTGCGGGTGCCGCAGTGCTGTCACCACGGCACCCGCCGGCCGGAAGGGGGAGGCCCGGCTCCCCCTCTCAGCGGCAGCGCCGCGTCGCGGTGATCAGCTGCGGTTGCGGCGTCGTGCTCGTCGCTGCTGGAGCAGCAGCAGTGCGCCGCCGCCCAGGGCGAGGAACGCGAGCGACAGACCGGCACCGGTCTCGACTCCGGTCGAGGCGAGTCCGCTGGTCGGCGGCGTCCCGGACTTCGCCGGGATCACCGGCGGGGTGGAGGCCCGGGGCGTGGGCTGGACCGTGGGCGTGGGCGTGGGGGTCGGCGTGGGCGTCGGGGTCGGCGTCACGACGGGCGGCGTCGTCGGAGGGGTCGTCGGCGGCGTCGTCGGAGGCGTCGTCGGAGGCGTCGTCGGAGGCGTGGTCGGCGGCGTCGTGGGCGGCGTGGTCGGAGGCGTGGTCGGCGGCGTCGTAGGCGGCGTGGTCGGAGGCGTGGTCGGCGGGGTCGTGGGCGGGGTCGTCGGCGGCGTGGTCGGCGGAGTCGTCGGAGGCGTCGTGGGTGGGGTCGTCGGCGGCGTGGTCGGCGGAGGCGTCGTCGGCGGCGTCGTCGGAGGCGTCGTCGGCGGAGTCGTCGGAGGCGTCGTCGGCGGCGTCGTGGGCGGAGTCGTGGGCGGAGTCGTGGGCGGCGTGGTCGGCGGGGTCGTCGGCGGCGTGGTCGGCGGCGTAGTCGGCGGGGTCGTCGGCGGCGCGGTCGGCGGGGTCGTCGGCGGGGTCGTCGGC